>JAHEMU010000334.1:1328-3526 GCA_024643485.1 Cytophagales bacterium | reverse complement strand
GGAGATAAAATTGAAAAGGGTGATCGTATCGGTTATATCGAATCAATGAAAGTGTACAATGCCATTCAGTCTGACAAAGCGGGAGTCGTAGTAGAGATATGTGCCGCGGATGCTGCACATATTGATGAAGACGAAGTGTTGGTTAAACTTGGTTAAAAATGAAAGAATTATTCGAGCGCTTATACGATATGACAGCTTTTGGGAGTTTTATAGATTCCCCAGGGTCATTGCTAATGATTGCAGTCGCCTGTTTGCTGTTATTTCTAGGGATTGTAAAAGAATATGAACCTCTATTACTTATTCCGATAGGATTTGGTGTATTACTTGCAAACGCCCTCGGGGGTAATTTAGCCGTTGTAGGTCCTGAACAAGTGGACCATATGCCATTGCTCGATATAGCTAAAAACCACGGTATACTCAGCTATTTATATTATGCCTTGATAAAAACCGGGTTGTTGCCCCCATTGATTTTTATGGGCGTTGGGGCGCTCACCGACTTTGGTCCGATGTTGCGTAATTTAAGATTGGCATTTTTTGGTGCAGCAGCCCAAATAGGAATTTTCACTGTGTTGATTTTCGCTATTTTGTTGGGATTTACACCACAAAATGCCGCGGCACTCGGAATTATCGGGGGTGCTGACGGCCCAACAGCTATTTATACCGCTATTATGTTGGCCGATGCCGATTTACTTGGACCGATAGCCGTGGCTGCGTATAGCTATATGGCTTTAGTTCCAGTTATCATTCCTTTGGTAGTTAGGTTTACGATGTCCAAAAAGGATTTGCTTATTAATATGAAGGAGCAGGATCGATTATATCCTCCAAAAAATCCTATCAAAAACCTTAGAGCTGTGAAGATCATGTTTCCTTTGCTTATTGTTGTTTTGGTTGCTTTTTTGGTTCCTTCTGCCATGCCTTTGATTGGTATGTTGGTTTTTGGTAACTTAGTAAAAGAAATTGGTTCAAATGTTGAGCGATTAAAAGGCGCAGCGACGGAAACAATTATGAATACGGCTACCATTTTCTTGGGGTTAACCGTTGGGGCAACCATGACGGCTGATTCGTTTTTAAATTTCAAAACACTCATGATTCTGGTAGGTGGGTTTATTGCCTTTTCCATTTCAATTGCTGGAGGGATATACGCAGTAAAGATTTATAATTTGTTCGCTAAAAAGAAAATTAATCCACTGGTAGGCGCAACAGGTTTGAGTGCGGTTCCGATGGCGGCCAGAGTAGCAAATCTGATTAGCCTAAAGCATGACCCACAAAATCATATTTTATACTATGCCATGGCCAGTAATATTTCAGGGGTAATTGGTAGCGCTGTCGCTGCAGGTGTATTGATTTCTCTTTTGAGCTAATTTTTTTTTAATCACCATGCAACCTATTCGCACCCTGGTGCATCTTGCCTATGAACACGGTAAAAAAGATGCTGAATATTCATACTACAACAGAAGAACAACTGATCAGGGATTGCGTAAAAAACAAATCCCAAGCCCAAAAGGCGCTATATGAGAAGTATTCTCCTAAGATGTATGGAATTTGTTACCGCTACCTGAAGGATCAGGATCAAGCGCAAGATGTTCTTATTACCGCATTCACTAAGATCTTTGAAAAAATAGAACAGTTCCAATTTAATGGAAGTTTTGAGGGTTGGGTTCGACGAATTATGGTAAATGAATCGTTGACTTTTATTCGAAAAAACAAATACATGTACTTGGAAGTCGATTTCGAACATGCCGATCATGCTCCTGATTATTCCAAATTATCAGATCAATTGGAGGTGTCGGATTTGATGACCATGGTACAAAACTTACCTATAGGATATCGAACTGTTTTTAACCTATATGCTATTGAAGGTTATTCGCACAAGGAAATAGCCAAGCAACTGGGAATTACCGAAAGTACTTCCAAATCGCAGTTGAGCCGTGCGAGAGCAATATTACAAAAGTGTCTGATTGATACAGAAGAAGAGTTGAACGCTAAAGTGTTTAAGTCATGAGTGAAAGAGAAATAGATCAATTGTTCAAGGAAAAGCTAAGCCAGGCTGAAATTACCCCTCCTGGTGAAGCATGGGCAAAAGTTCAGCAAAACTTAAAAGAAGAACATTCGGATAGAAAGTTTTTCTGGGGAATTGCAGCGGGAGTATCCATCATTTTTACCATTGGTATCTTGATTGGTTTGAACAGTGGAAAGGA
>JAHEMU010000334.1:0-1309 GCA_024643485.1 Cytophagales bacterium | reverse complement strand
CCCCTGCTGTGAAATTAGCGCAAAAAGCAACTGAAATAGGGGATTCTCGACAACCTGCAAACCAGGAAATAGCTGAGGTTGTTGCAACAAAGGTGGACGAGGAATCGGAGGATACTTCATTAAAGGTGGTGGAAAAATCAACTACTCAGAAAACAGTATCGTTGAGTCCAACATTTGTAAATTCACCTAAGTCCAATTTAGAAAAGGTGGAGAATGTTACCACTGAATCAACTTCGGAATCATTGGCTAAGGAATTTTCATTGAAAACCCTAAGTACACTACCAGTCGCCTTGGTGGAAGGTTCAATCGAAACAGCTCCCACCTTAGCAATGGTGGAAACAGTCGAAATTACAAAACCTGAGGATTCCATTGTTCCTGAAAATACCAGAGGGTTGAATTTTAAGAAAATGCTGGAGCTAGCAAAAGAAATTAAAACTGATAATTCAAGTTGGAGTGCCCTTAGAACAGCAAAAAATGAGTTGATGGCTTTGGGTAGAAAAGGAACTGAAGAGATATTTGATTAAAGAATACGACAATGAAAACGAAATTAGGAATTATATTATTCGCAATGCTGGCAATTGTTACCAACGTGTCAGCCGGAGATTACTACCTCATGTTTCAAGACACCATCCCTCCTGTAAAGGAGCAGGAAGTGGTTGAAGAACCCGAGGAGGAAGAATTGGAAGAATGGGAAGAGGAAGATAACAGTGAAGAAAGTTCAAAAAGAAGTGGAACTAAAAGTTTTGTGAATTTTGACTTCGGGTTGAACAACTATACAGAAAATGGAAAATTTCCGGATGCATCAAATGCCATTTATACGGTTAAACCGTTTGGAAGCTGGTACATAGGAATCGCTTCTATCAATAAAACAAAAATCGCCGGACCATTATATTTGGAATGGGGAGCAGGTGTATCGTGGTACAACTTCAAATTTGAAGACGCCATGGCTCGACTTGTAAAAGATGCTAACGGAGTAACCTTCGAACAGGATCAAAATAATTTCGATTCTTACAAAAAAAGCAAATTAACGGTCAGTTACCTGAATATTTCCCTTATCCCAATGATTCATACAGATAGCAAAGCGATCAAAGGATGGTTTTGGGAAAGTAGTGGAAAACAAGGATTCCGATTTGGAGCTGGCCCTTATGCCGGATACCGGGTGGGAAGTAAACAAAAAACCGTTTTCGATAACGGAGCGAAACAAAAAGATAAAAATAAAGACAACTTCTTCCTCACTAATCTAAGATACGGATGGAGAGCGCAAGTTGGCTGGAAAGGTACCGATCTCTTCTTTAATTACGACATGAAT
>JAHEMU010000333.1 GCA_024643485.1 Cytophagales bacterium | reverse complement strand
AATAGAAGAAAATAAAGTTTTTCCTGACCTTTTTTTTGTTGATAATACGTTATACTATAAATCGGTTAAAAGTTATCTTGATAATTTTGATAATGTAAAAGTCTTCTTATATGAAGATCTGAAGAATGAACCCGAAAAGCTTCTTAAGGATTTGTACACCTTTATTGGTGTGAATCCAAAATTTGTTCCAAAGTCATTATATAAGGTTTACAACAAATCGAAAGTAATTTTGGTGCCGCGGAATGCTTTTGCACAAAAGATCACGCAGCTAAAAAAGTTGAAATATATTTTGCCTCCAATTCTTATGAGGTATTTAAATTCCTTGCTTTACAAAGAAGAAGTGATTGATAAAGAATCCATTGAGTTTTTGAAAAAATCATTTAAAGATGACGTTTTACGGCTGCAGAGTATTATTGATAGGGATATCAGTCATTGGATAGAAAAATATCAATGAGATATTCAATTGTACACCTTATCCCACTAAAAAATTTAGCGCAATGAGCATAAGAGTTAATGATTTAAATCAACCGGAGTTGATTGACTTTAATCGAGTGGGTTCAAGTACTCTTGGCTATATATCAATTGCTGAAAATCTACCGTTCGAAATCAAACGAGTGTATTGGACATACTATGCACCACATGAAGTTATCCGTGGTCACCATGCACATAAAGAACTAACCCAAATTATTTTTGCTGTTAGCGGTTCTATCAAATTTGAACTTGAAAATATACAAGGCTTGAAGAAATCTTTTATTCTCGACCGACCTGAAATGGGCTTGTTTATACCAAAACTTCATTGGAGAACAATGGAGTTTTCGCACAATGCTGTGTTACTTTGTTTATCATCCGAGCAATACGATGAGAATGATTATATCCGTGACTATGATGAATTTATTTCTTTAAGTGATCAATGAATATTCTAATTACATCGGTTGGGTCGAGTACAGCTATTTCAGTTATAAAACATTACAACATCAAAATTACACCTTATGAAATCTTCCAAGGAGTTTATAGTTGAAACAATCGTAAAAACACTCAACGACTTAGTGGATACTTTGCCAGATGATCAGAAATTTGAACCCCATCTGAACACGATATTATTTGGTACGGGTTCAACCATAGATTCATTGACTCTCGTTTCATTTATCGTAGACCTTGAATCTTTGTTATCTGAGGAATATTCGCAGAGTATTTCGCTTACGGATGACCGGGCTATGACCAGGGAAAAATCCCCTTTCAGTAGCATTAACGATTTGGCAGAATATATCGAAGAAATTATTGATCCTGCATTGGTTAAAAAAATGTAGTTCAGGTCGCAATGGGATACCAAGGAAAAGTAGTCTTAATTTCAGGCTCCAGTAGAGGATTAGGATATATTATTGCTGAACATTTTTTAGAGCATGGTGCTAGGGTTATTGGCTTAAGCCGGAGTGAGCACAAATTTGAAAGCCCCCACTATCATCACGTGATCGTTGACATTGGAAATCCACAATCAATTGTTGCTGCATTTAAGACAATCGCAAAAAACTTTTCAACGATAGACATTGTTGTTAATAACGCTGCAGTCCTGACTTCGCAGTATAGTTTAATAATGCCTATAAAAAATGCGGTGGATATGGTCAATGTGAATTTGTTAGGAACATTTTTCGTTTCAAGGGAGTCAGCCAAATTGATGAGAAAAAGCGGGCACGGTAGAATTATTAACATAGGATCTATGGCAGCATCACTCGAACCCATGGGAGATTCTATATATGCTGCTACCAAGGTTGCGATTCAGACGCTAGCGAATGTAATGGCCAAGGAGTTTGCATCAATGAATATAACCTGTAATACGATTGGTATCACTGCCTTTGACACGGACATGTTAAGATCACATACACAAAAAGCGCAAGAAAAAATAAATGAAATAATAAAAAACCTTCCTATGCCTAGAAAGGCATTAGCAGCAGATATTTTAAATGTGATTGATTTTTTTGCGTCTGAAAAGAGCTCGTATATAACTTCACAAACTATTTATCTGGGTGGGATCAATTGATGCCAATATTAAAGTGGTTAAAAATGTGATATTCCCTTCAAACACTTACTTATTGTCCAGTAACATAGATAATACTTGTGTGATAATAGATCCTGGCCTTGATCACCAATCCATCCTTACAGCGATAAAAGAATCGGAGCTTAAACCTATAGCTATCCTCTCAACACATGGGCATTTTGATCATATAGGTGGTGTAACAAATATTCAGAATGAATACGATATCCCTTTTTATTTACATGAATTGGATTTAAAGTTATTACAGTCTGCGAATTTTTTTCTTTTTGTGGCAAAAATCAATCATAAAATTAGTATCCCTAAACCCGACTTACTCTTTAAGCAGAAGAAAGATAAAATCATTATTGGAAATTTCAATTTTGATATTTACCACCTACCTGGACATTCAAATGGATCTTGCGCTTTTCAAGTCCATAAATATCTTTTCACGGGAGATATTTTGTATAAAAACGGTATCGGCCAAGAAAGTATGCCCAGAGAAGATAAAGTTATACTCAAAGAATCAATCCGTGAGATATTTCGAAATTTTTCTGACGATTTATTAGTGTTACCCGGGCATGGCTCTTCAGAATATTTAGGAAAAATCAAGGAAAAAAATTTAGAGCTTAAGCATTTTATATCCAATTAGAACCATGCAGGCAATTGAATTGGGAATAGGAATAGTAGGCACGGGTTACCAATTGTCTTCAAAGGTTCAAACAAATGAGGAATTGTGTGCAATAATTGATGGGCTTACTCCAGAGTGGATTATTGACAAAACAGGGATTAAAAGACGCTATCACATTTCTGGTAATGAAACAGCATCCTCACTGGCAACTAGTGCTTCTCAAAATTCAATTGCAGATGCAGGGATTGATTCTAATGAAATAGGATTGGTTATAGTCGCTTCATTTAGTCAGGACTACCTGTTCCCGCCTATGTCGGCTAAAATTCATTCGAATCTTAATTTAAATAGAGATTGTCAAATACTTGATATTAATACGAATTGTGTCGGGCTGGTTTCCGCTTTAACCATTGCTGCGGAAAGAATGAAAAATGATCATTCAATTAAATATTCTCTTGTTATTGGCGCAGAAGTGTTATCAAAATTTACCAATCCCAGAGACAAAGAAACCGCAGTATTCTTTAGTGATGGTGCTTCGGCAGTCGTGCTGGGAAGAGTCAATGAGTTTTCAGGTTATAGGGCGGCTAAATTCATGACCGATTCGTCCACCTATGAATCGGTGAGGATGAGAGGAGGAGGATCTTTATATCCAATTGGAGAAGGCTCAACAGATATTAAAGTATTGTACGCGCAACAGAATGGTCTTGCTACATGGAAACAAGCGGTTACTAATTTCCCAGTCGTTATTAGGAAATTACTCGATCATCAATCTTTAAATGTGGATCAAATAGATTTCTTTATTTTCCATCAGGCAAATGGATTCTTAATCGATTATCTAATGAAAAAAATGAAGGTTGATATAAGTAAAACGTA
>JAHEMU010000332.1 GCA_024643485.1 Cytophagales bacterium | reverse complement strand
TAAATAACCCTGCGATTCAAGGAATCATTGTCAATTCAAGAGATATTACAGAGCGTCGATTGGCTGAACAAGAGCAACGCATGCGAAGTAAAATGCAATCTTTATCTGAAAATTCGCCTGACCTTATCACGCGTATTGAGGAAAATGAAATCAGTTATATTAACCCTATCATTGAACGCTTTACAGGTAAGAAACCTGAGGCTTTCCTTAATAAGGATGTAGAAACAGTTGAATTAGATCCAGAAGTAATTAAACGATGGCTCGAGGTTGTGGAAGAAGTAAACCGCACCAACGAAACCGTTTCTACCGAAATGGCATTCCCAGCACAGGATGGTGAAATGATAGTAAATGTGAATGCGATACCTGAGTTTGATGAATATCAGATGTTAGAATCTGTATTGGTTGTTTCTCACGATATCACTCAAAGAAAACATCAGGAAATTGAAATCCAAACTCAGAATAAAAAGATTGCGGATAGTATCAATTACGCCAAGCGGATACAGAATGCCATATTGCCAAATAATCATGTAATCCATCGTTTATTGCCTGATTCTTTTATTCTATATAAACCAAAAGACATCGTTAGTGGTGACTTCCCGTGGTTCGCTCACGTTGGTGAACATATATATATTGCTGCAGTCGATTGTACAGGGCATGGAGTACCAGGCGCATTGCTTTCATTGATTGGTTATTTCTTACTAAATGACATTGTTAGAAGTAGAAAAATAACAGATCCTGGAATCATTCTCGATCAGTTAGATGAAGGAGTGACAACCACCTTGAAACAAGATCAAGCAGACAATACCGCAAAAGATGGAATGGACATCGCACTTTGTCGTATAAATATTGAAACGAATGAAGTAGTTTATGCGGGAGCACACCGACCATTATATGTAATGAAAGACGGTGAAATGAACGAAATTAAAGGTGATAAATTTGCAATTGGTGGTGGTATCTATAAAAATCAGACCAACTTCAAGAGTCACAATATGATATTAGGAGCCGGAGATTCAATCTATTTCTGTTCCGATGGCTTCCCAGATCAGTTTGGTGGTCCGGATATTAAGAAATTTGGCCCTAAACGACTTAGAGCATTAATTGAAGAGAAACATGAACTTTCGATGGCAAAAGCATATCATGAGTTTGATTCTGCTTGGACTGAATGGATGGCCGATGAAAAACAACTTGATGATGTACTTTTAATCGGAATTAAGTTTTGATATATTACAGAATATTACTGTTTTTTATAAATTCAAATAAATTATGATTAAAAAACAGTATATTAATGAAGTTAACGAATAGTTAATAACTGCTTTTTGAACATTAGATGATAAAAAATTAGAAGCATGAAATACATTTATGACCTCCATCAGGCCATGCGAGAACAGAAGTTAATTCTTCTATTCGAAGGGGAATTCACTCAGGAGTCCATTAAATCAGTGTTGGCTATGGCCGAGCGAAATATGGACTCAACAGCTGAAAGCGCATCGACAAAACGCAAGGTATTCAACGTAATGGTGGAATGTTTACAAAACATTGTTAAACATTCTGAAGAACTGATTTCCTCTGGTGAAACAGATCCTTCTGCTATTTTTATGATTGGAAGAACCGATGAACATTATGTCATTAATTCTGGTAATCCGATCAAAAATGATAGCATCGATAAGTTGAAAAACAAACTTGAACAAGTAAATGCTCTTGACAAGGAAGGACTTAAATCGCTTTATAAAGACATTATTAAAACCACAAAAATCTCTGAAAAAGGTGGTGCAGGTTTAGGATTTGTGGACATGGCCAGGAAGTCTGGTAATCCATTAAATTTTGAATTTCATCCAATGAGCGAAACTTTTTCGTTCTTTTGTATGCAATCTATCATAGACAGAGGAGAATAAATCAAAAGCTTAAAATAATTAAGAATATGGAAGTTTTAAATTTGGAAGGTACCGAGGATACCCCGAAAATATTTCTTGATAAAGGAAATGGAATATTTGAAATCTCTGGAAGATCACTTCCCGAAGATTCAGCAGAATTTTATCAGCCAGTATTGGATTGGATTGAGGAATATTCAGCAGAGGCACATCCTACGACTGAATTTGTTTTTAAATTAGAATACTTTAATACCGCTTCATCAAAACTTATCCTCGATGTTTTAATGGCTTTGGAAGATATCGATGGAATGAAAATCATCTGGTATTTTGACGAAGATGATGAAGATATGGAAGAAGCTGGTGAAGAGTTTTCTGAACTTGTAGAAATCCCATTTGAATTCAAAACTTATTAATCGCAAGCCGACCCTATTTTTTAGCAGATGAGTGAGGAAATCCTTAAAGCACTTACCCAACTTTTTGCCATCATCACTAAACAAGATGGTGGTGTAACTGACACCGAGAGGGATTTTGTAATCAGTTTCTTTAAACAAGAACTGGATCAGGATACCGTAAATGAGTATATTGGTCTATATGACAAATTCTCAGGTTTCCACGAACAAAAAGACGCCGATCCGGAAGAAGAAGATAAAAAGAAACTCACCTCTGTAAAGGACAGTGTACGCACACTGGGTCTATGTAAAAAAATTAATAAAACACTTCAGCAAAAGCAGAAAGTGGTGGTTTTGATGAAGATCCTAGAACTAGTGGGATCCGATAAAAATTTCACTCCTCAACGGATGGAAATTATCAATACCATCTCTTCCGTTTTCAATATTTCGAAAGAAGAATACAAACAAGTAGAATCATTTATTACCGTAGAAGATCCAACTACTTTAGCTTTCGATACAATCATGATTGGTGATGCTACTGAGCCAGTAGAACCGGTCTTTAAGCACTTTTATTGCGAAATTGAAGGTCACCTGATTTTCATCAGAGTACCTAGTGTCGATATGTATTTTGTGAAGATCTTGGGACATGATGAAATTGTCCTCAATGGATTTATCATGAAACCCCGACGTGTTTACCTTTATTCACCAGGCAGTACTATAAAAACTGCATTAGGTGATGCCCTTTACTATAGTGACCTTGTGTCGCATTTTATAAGCACCGGTGAAAAAACGCAACTTTCCTTCCATGCTAAAATTGATAAATTTCAATTTCCTAATGGAGGTATCGGATTACGCGATGTAGAAATTTCTGAAGGCCCCGGTAAACTTATTGGTATTATGGGAGCTAGTGGAGCAGGTAAAACTACCTTACTCAACGTATTAGCCGGCATTGAAAAGCCTACAGAAGGATTTATCCGAATCAATGGGTTCGATATCACTAAGGAAGAAGATAAAATAAACGGAGTAATCGGTTATGTTAGTCAGGATGATTTACTAATCGAAGAACTTACTGTTTACCAAAATTTATATTATAACGCAAAACTTTGTTTTTCAGACTTTACAGAAGAACAATTGCATGAACGCGTTATGAAAGTGCTCGAAAGTTTAGGGCTAGACCAAAGAAAAGACCTAAAAGTAGGTAGCGTTTTAGATAAAACAATTTCAGGTGGACAAAGAAAACGTCTGAATATTGCCCTGGAACTTATCCGTGAACCCG
>JAHEMU010000331.1 GCA_024643485.1 Cytophagales bacterium | reverse complement strand
CCTCAGGATATTGAATTTGCATTTTCTGAAGGTAAATTGTTTCTTCTTCAAACCAGGCCCATTACGGCTATTCCAACTGAAAAGAAAGGGGAATATACTGTTTGGGACAATAGTAATATAGTTGAATCTTATCCCGGAATTACGACTCCATTGACGTTCACTTTCATCCTTAAAATGTACGAACAAGTGTATCGACAGTTTGTAGGTTTGTTGGGGCTCTCAGATCAGGAAATCAATTTGCACCGTGGAGTATTTGCTCAAACCCTCGGGCTAGTAAGAGGTAGAGTTTATTATAATTTATTGAATTGGTACAAGATGCTTGCCATGTTGCCCGGATATTCCATCAATGCAGGATTTATGGAAAATATGATGGGAGTAAAGGAGCAATTTGAGCTGAAGGATGAATTTATCATGACCAAAGGAAAAGCCCGTTGGCGTATATTTCTGATGGTTTTTAATATGCTCTATTTGCAATCTACACTGAAGGGAAATAGACGTAGGTTTAAGCGTCATCTCAATAAAACGCTAAATCAGTATTTATCGTATGATTTTTCAACCAAAACAGATTTTGAAATCATTGATTTGTACAAAAATTTTGAACAAGGATTATTATTAAAATGGAAAGCACCTTTAATAAATGATTTTTTTGCCATGATTTGGTTTGGTTTGCTTCAAAAATTCACTGCCAAGCACTTTCCGGATGACCCCAATATACATAACGATTTACTGTGTGGGAGTCAGGATATCATTTCAGTAGAGCCCATACATCGCAGTTTGGAAATTTCATCTTATATATTGGATAATGAAGAAATTCGTAATTTTTTCGAAAAGAAAACACCCAGCGAAATTTGGACTCAACTTCTACAAGGAAAATTTCCGGAGTTGTATCAATTATTTCATCACTATTTGGCAGATTTTGGAGAGCGATGCGTAGGGGAATTAAAGCTCGAAACAAGGAGTTATTCACAAGAACCTGAGAAGTTTGTTCACATTATAAAATCGTATGTGAAGCAGGAGGTACGAATTAAGCAAGGGAATCATATTGATCTTGATTTGCGTAAAAATGCTGAAATTAAGCTAAAATCGACTTTGTCAGGAAAAATTATATCATCCTGGTGGCTAAAAATAGTTTTAAATAAGGCAAGGAATTTAGTAAGCAATAGAGAAAATTTAAGGTACGAAAGAACTCGTGGATTTGGCATGGTTCGGAAAATGATGACTTCGCTCGGCGATTATTGGACTAAGCAGGGAATCATTGAAAAAACTTCGGATGTTTTTTATCTTGAATTAAGTGAAATTATCTCATTTAATTCGTCATCTGCCGCCGGATTTAAAGAGTTGATTTCAAATCGTAAGCTAGAATTCGAGCAATTTGGTATCCAAAAGGTGCCGATTGAGCGATTTTTTACCTACGGGAATGATTTTTCTGATCAATTTATTTATTCAACAGAAAAACTAACTGCAATTGAAGGGGATTTGAAAGGAATTGGGTGTTGCCCGGGTATTGTTAAGAAGCGAATTCAGGTGATACATTCTCCAGATGAAATCGAATCACTAAATGGCGATATTTTAGTTACTTCTAGCACAGATCCCGGATGGGTGACATTGTTTCCAACAGTGGGTGGGATCATCGTCGAAAGGGGTAGTTTGCTTAGCCATTCTGCTATTGTTTCAAGGGAAATGGGTATTCCTTGTATAGTAGGAGTGACTGGATTATTGCGTACCTTGAATACAGGAGATGAAATTATAATGGACGGAAGCACAGGTATTATAAAAAAAGTAACTGCATGAAAAAACACCTCACCAATGTGAAGCACGACTATATTCGGTATTCCAATTGTTGGGAAGATGCTGAAGTGCTGAGTACCGGATTGAATATCAAACGAGGGGACCGAGTATTATCCATTGGTTCGGCAGGGGATAATTGCTTTTATTTATTGGTAAATAAACCTGAATTAGTAGTGGCGGCAGATATCAATACGGCTCAATTGCATTTAATTCAGTTGAAAAAGGTGGCCATTTCACAATTGGAATATGAAGAGTTTATAAGTTTACTTGGCTTTATATCAACAGAAAATTCGAAGTCGGTTTACGATAAGATCAAACATCATTTAACACCCGAGTGTAAAGATTATTGGGAAGAGAATATCGATATTTTTGATAAGGGGATTATTTATGAGGGGAAATTTGAAAAGTACTTCAAGTTATTTCGAACAAAAATTCTCAGACTAATCCATTCAAAATCCAAAATTGAAGAGCTTTTCAAGACCAAAACGGCGGAAGAACAGCAAATATTTTTTCGTAAAAAGTGGAATAATGTCCGATGGAGACTCCTATTTCGAATATTCTTTAGTAAATATATCATGGGGCAATTCGGGAGAGATCCCGCTTTTTTAAAACAAGTGAAGGTTCCTGTTTCAAAGTATATTCAGCAATTAGCTGCCGATCACCTTTCCTCGGTGTACTGCCAGCAAAACTATTTCCTTAAATTCATCCTTACGGGGAATTATGGAGAAGTATTACCCCCTTATGCTCGTAAAGAAAATTTCATAAAAATTAAAGAACATATTAATCACCTCGAAATTCATTCCGGATTAATTGAAGATGCGTTGAATAAATACGGTTCATTCAATAAATTTAATTTGTCTGATATTTTTGAATACATGGACACTGGGATTTTTCGAGATGTTACCGAACAGCTAGCGAAAGAGGCTCCTTCAAAATCGAGATTTGCCTATTGGAATTTGTTGGTTCCAAGAGCTATGCACAAAGTAGACGAGCGCTTAACCGCTGATGCGCTGGAAAGTATCGAATTAAAGAAACAAGATAAAGGATTTTTCTATTCCAATTTTTTAATAAGTGTGAAACGATGAATGTAAATTTAATTAATGCAGGTATTTTATCGTTGGCATTTTTATGTCTCTTTGCTATCGCTGAATGGTTATATCACAAGAGAAAAGTTGAAGCTGAATTGACGCGTAAATTGGTGCACACCGTTACAGGTTTATTGACGCTTCTTTTTCCTCCATTGCTCACCTCACACTGGTATGTGCTTTTACTATGTGGAAGTTTTTTAATTCTTCTTGTCGCTAGTATGAAATTAAATATGCTAAAATCAGTAAATGCTGTTGAGAGAATAACGAATGGAAGTTTGATGTATCCGGTCATCGTTTACGGTGGTTTTTTGGTGTATCACCATTTTGATCAATATGTTTTTTACTATTTACCCATTTTAGTATTAGCAATTTGTGATCCGGTGGCTTCGTTAGTAGGCAGGCGGTTTCCTATTGGAAAGTATCGGGTATTCGGACAATCAAAAACGTTGGCAGGTTCGTTTGGTTTTTTTGCTTCAGCTTTGGTTATTGGTGTCTTTTTACTCATCGGCGTGGAAGATTATGGGGTTTTATTTGCATTGTCGGTTGCCACTTCCGTAGGGGTGGGAGCTGCCTTGGTAGAAGCGGTTACTTATAAAGGCTATGACAATTTAACCATTCCACTGGCAGTCCACCTTATTTTGATATTGTATAATTTAGGGT
>JAHEMU010000034.1 GCA_024643485.1 Cytophagales bacterium | reverse complement strand
TCAAGACAGAAAGTACTTAAACTTAGGTTTGTCTTTGGATTTAACGGAAAAATTAACGTTAAAATCAAGTGCTAACTATAGTAAAGTAGAGACTTTTGGTAATATGTTCGATGGGTATAACTCAACTGGTGCAAATGTAAATCAATGGTTCCAAAGACAATTAGATATGAGTTTGTTGGATAAGTACTGGAGATTACCTAATGGTACTTACACTTCATGGAATATCAACTCACCAGAAGACACGAAACCTTTATTTTGGGATAATCCTTATACTGCGTTCCGTGCGAACTGGTCTTCGAATGATAGAGAAGTGTTTAGTAGTTCTGTTAATCTTGAGTATGAAATCATCGAAGGCTTGAAAGCGACTGCTGGAATGGCTAGAAACTCAAGAACAACGGGGTACGAAAGTAGAACTGCAACAGGAACGCTTGATGAGGATTATTTTGGAACTGGTTCTTCTGAATTTACCGAAGATAACTATTCTTTAAGTCTATCTTATAACAAGCAAATTAATGAAGATTTCTCTGTATCTGGTACCGTTGGTTACAACTTTATGGACAGAGATTGGAAAGGTTGGAACATGGGAACAGCGGGTGGATTAGTAATTCCTGAATTATATAACATAAGCTCTTCTACAGCAAGACCATCCGTAAGCAACTACAGAAATAGACTTCAACATGAATCAGTATTCATAATAGGTAACGCTGGTTTTAGAGAAATGTTATTCTTAGATGCGATGTATCGCAAAGATGCAACTTCTGCTATTGCTCAAAAAGGTAAAAATACATTTGAATACTATCAGGTTTCATCAAGCTTTGTGTTCTCTGAAATTATGCCAGCAAATGACATTATAACATTTGGTAAATTAAGAGCTTCATATGCACAAACAGGTAAAGAATTAGCTCCATATTACAACGTATTAACGTATGGTCTTGGTTCTCCTTATGACACATATGCAACAATGTCGGAACCAGATGTTATTTTGGATCCAAATTTAAGAGCTACACCAACATTATCTACTGAAGCTGGATTGGAATTGAAGTTTTTAGATAACAAATTGACATTTGATGGGTCGTATTATGTGTATAATACTAACGGTGAGCCTTTGGATTTGACCATTCCTAGTGAGTTAGGAGCCACAAAATTCAGAACTAACGATGGTGAATTTAAAACGACTGGTTGGGAAATCGCTATTGGTGGTATTCCTTATGAAAGTAATGATTTCAAATGGACAACGAATTTTAATATTTCTCAATTTCAGGCTGAGGTTATTAGTTTGGATTCTGAAGGTAACTTGGATGCAATTACTTTAAATAATGGTTATAGAGGGAATTCTACCTGGGCTGGTTGGGGTGGTATCACCGCTAAAGCTGAAGTTGGAAAAGAATGGGGGGCTATTTATGGTTCCAAATATTTAAGAGATGCCAACGGAAATAAGGTAGTCGATACTGACGGTTATCCGTTAATCGAAGATCAGCAATACTTAGGTTCTATCCTTGCTGATTTCACCGGAGGTTTCTTTAACCAAATTGAGTACAAAGATTTCACTTTGAGTTTCACTATTGACTGGCAAAAAGGTGGTAAAATCAATTCATTCTCGAACATGTTCATGAATGCGACTGGTATTACTACATCAACTACCGGTAACAATGAGTTTGGTAATCCTAAGCGTGATCCAGTAGTTACTTATCCTGAGTTAGATGGAAATGGTGATCCAGTAGTTGATATAGATGGTAATATTGTTTATACAAACGTAGCTACCCCTGAATCAGGAGGTATGACGTTTGGTGGTGTGTTTGAGGATGGAACGCCTAATGATATTTACGTTTCTGCAGATAGTTACTACTGGGGTATCTTTGGATTACACGAAGAGTGGGTATATGACGCATCTTATATCAAATTAAGAGAAATTCGTTTAGGTTATAACTTACCATCTTCTTTGTTATCAAATACGCCAATCAAGAGGGCAAGTGTAAGTTTAGTATCTAATAATACCTTGTTGCTTTATTCAGGAATTCCTAATGTGGATCCATCTGAAGTAAATGGAGATTCTCAGTATTCTACGACTAACGGTGCTTGGGTTGAAGGTGGTAATTTACCTCCAACTAGAACAATAGGGTTCGATATTAAATTAGGATTTTAATTTTAAAGAGAATTGGAAATGAAAAATATATTAAAATATACTTTGATCCTCTCTATGGCCCTTTATTCTACGGCTTGTAATTTGGGAGAGTTTGATGAGGATGTAACTAAAAATCCAGATGCGGTTACGTTACCATTCGCATCTAGTTTGTTAACGAATTCAATGCGATCATTGCCAGGTACAATTACGGCAACTACTGGATCTATTTGGGTTCAATATTTGGCTGAGTCACAATATCAAGATGGTGATGATAACTATGATACGAAACAATTTGATTTTGCAGGTTGGTACGCAGGGCCATTGGCTGATTTGGAAAGAATTATCGTTTTGAATGAAGATGCCTCTACCAAAGATGATGTGTTGGCTTTTGGTTTGAATGAAAATCAGATTGCGATTTCTAAAATACTTCAATCGTATTATTATCTTCATTTAACGGATAGATGGGGGATGATTCCTTACTCTACTGCTTTGGGTGCATTGAAAGGATCGAATGAATTGCCCGTATTTGACACTCAGGAAACGGTTTATAATGGTCTTTTCCAAACATTGAAAGACGCAAATGCCATGATGATAGGTGATTCTGATGAAGATCTTGCAAAAGGTGATATTTTGTTTGGCGGTGATTTGACAAGATGGAAGATATTTGCAAACACAATCAGATTAACGATGGCTCTTCGTTTATCAGAAGTAAACGAAAGTTTGGCTAAGTCTGAATTTGCATCTGCATTGGCAGCTGGAGTAGTTAGTAATGATGGTGATGTCGATTTAGATATTGACGGAGATATTTTTTACCAAATGTTGGGTGATCCTAACAACGAAAATGCTTGGTATAGCAGATTCCGTACTCGTAAAGATTGGTGTATTTCTAATACATTAGTGGATTACATGCAGATAGATACATATACTGACCCACATACTGGAAATAAAGGAACCATGAACGTGGTAAAAGACCCTCGTTTATCTTCATTTGCTGAGCCTACTGGGAGTAGTCCTATCAGTGCACCAGAATATGTAGGTATGGTTTACGGTATTGGAACAGCTGGTGCGGCAGATATATTAAATGCTAATGTAAGTTTTTTAGGCCAAGATATGAGAATACAAAACGCTCAAATTCCTATTTATACTAAGGCTCAAATTTTATTCGCTCGTGCAGAAGCAGCACAAAGAGGATGGACAACTGAAACCGCAGCTACTTTATATGTTGATGCGATTCAGGCTTCATTTGACCAGTATGGTAAGGGGTCAGCGGCTCTTTATTTAACTAACTCTGCTGTAGCTTATAATGCAGGAACTGCTTTGGAGCAAATAATGACTCAAAAGTGGGTAGCGAACTATCTTAACGGTTACGAAGCGTGGGCTGATTGGAGAATAACTGGTTTTCCTAATCTTTCCCCAGCTCCAGATGCTCAAAACGTAAATGATGGTTATGTAATTCCTGTTCGTCAAGCATACGGGAACAATACTATTGACTTGAACGGTGCTAACTATGCTGCTGCTGTTGCAATTCAAGGTGCTGATGAATTAGGTACTCCAGTTTGGTGGGATAAATAGTCCTTACAACTCTAGAAATACTTAAATTTCAATATAAAAAAACACCCGTCTTCTGACGGGTGTTTTTTTTATCCATTATTTTTAAGGCAAAGGTTCTTGAAAATAGATTATTGTCTGCAGGGAACAATCTAATTCTACTAGTACTTATTAAATAATCTTTATGTGGTCAGAGAGTAGAGTGCAAATCCAACTGTTAAATGTAACTCCTAAATTGGATTCATTAACGATAAATAGATGTAGAATCAGTTAAAAAAGGAATAGTTACTTATTTCCTCAACGAATCGAATGAATATTTGCCAATCAAGAATTAAGAGAAAGAGTAAACCGAAGATTGATCCCCAAAGGTGTGCATCGTGATTAATATTGTCCATTTTGGTTTTGGACATGTTTACTGTATAGATCAAATACAATGAACCTAAAATGAATCCCGGTAAACACAAAATACCAAATAAGCACAGTGGAGTAGTAGGGGTAAGTATGATGAAAGCAAATACCAGGGCAGAGGTTCCTCCCGAAGCTCCCAAAGAATTATAATATATGTGTTCGTGGTGTTTTATGTAACTAGGTATTCCTGAAACAACAATTGCCCCAATATATAAGGCTATAAAATAATAGGATCCAAATTCAGGGAAATAGTAACTAAAATATAATTCCACTCCAGAACCTAAGAAATACATGGTGAACATATTGAAGATTAGGTGCCCCCAGTCGTTGTGAATAAACCCAGAGGTTAAAAATCTATAGTATTGTTTCTTAGTTTTTATTTGATAAGCATTGAACATCCAATTCATTTTCATTATAGGCTTTTGAAAAGCTTGATAAGACAATAGACCTGTAATAATGATAATGATAAGTGTTAAATTCATGTGATTCGTTTAGAATTGGAAATAGATAAATGAACGAACTCCACCTTTCATGTATTGGTACACAACGAATACCGCTAATAAACAGATGAGTATTTTTATTGCAACATGCGATCGGATAAATGACCGTTTTATGTAATCTTTATTCCTTTCAGGCAACCAATGTATAATAAAACCGAACAATAGCGTTACAAAGAAGGGATAATTTGCTTTTAATACGGCAGGAATAACTTCAGGTGAAAAATTATTCCAAATCTGATACATCATGTTTTTAGCAATTGCCATATTTTCAGATCGGAAAAATATTCGAGTGAAAGATATGAAAACAAATGTTACACCCACTTTCCAACTAATTGAGAGCCAATTATTATAACGTTCCCAAGGGCTAATTTTCCTCCAAAACTTATAAACCACCAGACCTAGTCCGTTTAAGCCTCCCCAAACAACGAAATTCCAACTCGCACCGTGCCATAACCCACCAAAAAGCATGGTGATCATCAGATTTATATTAGTATTAATATTCTTTTTCACGGCAGGGAAATAACGGGCAAGTATCATTAGAACGATAGCTATTCCTATGAAATAATAAATAAGCGGTAGGTAGCCTGAAATTAAAACAATTGTTAATAATATGATGGAAATTAGGATATATGAGGCAATGGTTCCTTTTCGATTTCCGCCTATCGGTATATATAAGTAATCTTTTAGCCAAGTGGATAAGGAAATGTGCCATCTTTGCCAGAATTCGGCGACGTTTTTTGCTTTATATGGCGAATTAAAGTTAGTATTTAGACGGAATCCTAAAAGCAATGCTATACCAATGGCTATATCGGTGTATCCTGAAAAGTCGGCATATACTTGCATACTGTAACCAAATACTGCCATCATATTTTCAAATCCTGAGCTTCTCAAAGGATCACTAAACACGGTGTCAATAAAATAGAAAGCAATAAAATCAGCGAGGATTACCTTTTTTGCTAATCCTTTCAGAATCCAATATAGGGCAAGTCCGAATTCGTATTTTTTAAGTTGATATTTTTGGTACAATTGAGGAACAAAATGACTTGCCCTAACGATTGGCCCCATCACTAATTGCGGGAAAAAGGCCACGTAAAACCCAAAATCCAAGATGTTCTTAACTGGTTTTAATTGTCCGCGGTAAATATCAACCGAGTAACTGATGGTTTGGAAGGTAAAAAAACTGATTCCTATAGGCGGTAACCAACGTGCTGGGTCGTGTGGATATGGACTTTGATTCATTTCGTAAAACCAATGTCCTAGATGGTTGGCTAAATCGAATTGTGTTCCGAATGCCGTATTAAAGGAATCGGCAAAGAACCATGCATATTTAAAATAAGCAAGTACTATTAAATTGATAGTTACACTTAATACTACTTGAAGTGTTTTTTGCCATTGTTTTTTAGAGTGATATATCCCAAATCCAAGAAAGTAATCAATGAGGGTACTAAAAAACAATAGGATAAAGAAATACCCGCTTATTTTGTAGTAGAAAAAGATACTTATAACAAATAGATAGATATTTCGAAGGCCATTTTTCTTGTAAATAAGACTGTATCCCCCCAATACCAAACCGAAAAACAGCCAAAAGTAGAGGCTGTTAAAAAACAGTTGCAGGTAATCTGTACTGTCAAATAGAAATATCTTCTTTAAGTATTCCGCGAGCACTTTATTCGTTCTTTTTCAGTTGTTGTAAATGGTTTTCATACGAGGTGACAATTGCACTAAATAATAAATCACCGGCTAATTCATACCCCTCTCTTGTAAAATGTATTTTGTCACTTTTTGCTAGTCCGTATTCTTCCCAGGTTTTTATCGACTCAAGTCCCCCCATTACTTCAAACAAATCCCAAACCCCAGCATTATACTCCTTGGCTAATTCTATCATCGCTTCTCGCACTAGAAGTCCGTTGCGATTTACATATCTTCTGCGATAATAGCTATCGTTATTTGTAATAAAGATGATTTGCATTTCTGGGTTTTCCAACCTTAATTCCGCAATTAAATCCCTGTAATTCGCTTTGAAATTGGAAGGACTGAATTTGGTACCATACGCGTCGTTAATGCCTATAGCAAATAAGGCCAAATCCAAATTTAGGGCACCAGATTGCTTACTCAAAAGCTGACACCTTAAATAGGAGGGAACGCTAGCGCCATTTATCCCAACGGCATTATAGGCGAATCCTGGTAAATCTGACTCGAATTTTAGTCCATAAAGGGTAAAATGGTCTTGCTTTTCGTTTGTTTTTATAATTCGGGCACTCAAACTGTCCTGTGGTGAATCAAAATGATAAGTTACTGTACCATTTTCCTGATTTATGTCTACATGAGAATATGTAGCCATGGGAGTGAATTCGAAAGAACTAGAATCGGTATCTTGAAAAACTACTAATCGAGTAAAAGGTTCTTCCGGAGGGTCTTGGTCAAAGTTAATATTGATGGATGCTCCGGGAGAATTGGTTTTTACCATGATTCCTGAAAGACCCAAATTGCAAGTTTTCTTTTTTTCAACGTTTCGGCAATATTCCCATGATCCGGAATAGGAAACGGAATAGTTAGAAGGGTTGTTAGTGGCGGCCATTCGAAATGGAAACAAGAAACCTCTAAAACTATTTAATGAAGGTTGTATTGTCTCGAAATGAGTTCTCATTCGTTCTGAAAAAACGCCAGCTTGTACATGGGAACCTCCCATGTGGAGTAGATTGACTTGGCCTTCTCCCTCGAAAATAACTTTATCGAATTTTGAATATAACTTTTCAAATCCACTACTGTCACCAGGGAATTTTATGTAGTTTTCTTCCATTTTAAGAAATGGAAAATTTGGTAAGTCATGAGGTGTGTTTTGCCCAAAACAAATGGAAGGCAAGATGAAAATGGAAAGAATCCAATAGCGATACAGAGGGGAATTCTTCCTATTTTTCATTCCTGTTTTGATATTCGTTATAGTCTTCAATAAGTGCATTATAGAACATTTGAGCTACTTTTGAAGCGCCTTTCAAATTGAAATGAATATAATCTTTACTCGCTAACGACGGATTTGCGTTCACCCATGCTTCCATCGAATTTTGTCCACCCATTGCTTCCATCATATCCCAGTAAGCACCTCCTTGCCTGAATGTCGCTGCTTTTAATTCATCTCGAACTACCGGAAGTAGGGGATAACTTGTATACGTGCTGTTTTCATAAACACCCATATCGGAAGGCCCAATTACAATAATTGAGGCTTGCGGCATCAATTCTTTGAGCAGGATTAGCTGAGATTCGAACCAACGTCCATATTGCTTTGCTTCCTTTACATCATCCATATACGGCATTACATTACCTCCAAATTGGAGTAAAAAAAGGCGAGTGTCTAATGACTTTAATGAGTTTCTAAAAAGTGCCCTATCTAGTTTCCGAAACACGGTACCTGAACTTCCCCTTAATGCAATATTATCTACGGAAACTCCACCGGCCCCTTCAAGATTAACAGCATAAACATCAGGACTATCAAACGAAGAGAATTCGAACGTGATTTCTTTGGTTTGATTTTTTAACAATCCACTTACTTGTTGAAGGTCACTCGATGGTTTAAATTTCTTTTCAAGTATGACAGAGTCTGCTAATTTCACAGTCAATGCCAAGTCGGTCGTGAAATTACCAAATTGTATATTGTACCTTGAAAATGTTTTTGTTTTAGGGTAGGTAAAGGAAGAACTTTTATAGGTCAAATAGGCAGTAGTTAAAGAATCAGGGGCAAAGGTGGAGTCGGTAGCTAAAGGCGTGTACCTTCCGAAAGTTGCTAAAGGTCCATATTTGGTGTGCCGAACAAGGGTGTCAACCATTCCATAAAGTGTATATCTCTTCCAATTCTTAGAAGCCTCTAAGTCAAATCCGGCAGACCGAACTAGGGGTACAGCAGGAACTAATCCTGGGCCATTTCCTCCGAATTTATTTTGAAGCTTATGTCTTAAATATCCACTGATTCGATCACCTTCAATCTGAGAGTCGCCATAATGCATAATCCTAACAGGAGTTTTGCTTTGATTTGCAGTTTCTAAGGATTTAAAGAAAGGAAACAGAATGGATTTATCGTTTTCAGGATAGTGGATTTGGAGTTGCCACCTGCGAATAGAATCACGGATATGTGCAGTTACTGCGCTATCAGCTTTTTTTTGCTTTTTTAATGTGTTTTGATCTATGCTATCGATGTCGAAATCCTCAACTAAAATTGAAGTAAAATCTACTTTAGCCGTCGTGTCAAGTTCAAAAAGTGAATGAATGGAAGGGAAATCGAGTGATAAATCATCATTTATTTTTATCCCATCTTTGGGGTAGATGATACCTATAAACCCTAGAATAATGAATAGTACCCAGGTGAATACGAAAATTTGAACTGGCTTCACTTAATTATTGCTTTATGAATTTGAGAACCTGACCCGGTTTGATATTTTCGCCGATACCATTTAATTGTTTGATCACTTCGATAGAATTACCAGGATGATCTTTTGATATTTTCCACAGGGTATCTCCTTCTTTTATGGTGTAAAACCCAATCTGACCACTCGGAATGGTCACTTTTGCAGCAGGAGTTGTTGGCTTTACTGCTGAAGAAGCGGAACTTGCTGTTGATTTAAAAGATTCAGGAACATAAATGACTAACTTTTGCCCAATGTCGATTCTATCAGAATGGAGGTTATTCCAGCGTTTTAGCGAAGTTACTCCCACTTGATGTGATTCTGCTATTTTACCCAAGAAATCCCCCGACTTAACTGAATAGATAATTTCCTTGGAATTTGCAGGAACTGGAGGAGGGGTATACGTATATACGGGTTTTACAGGTTTGCTTTCTTCTTTAATTTTTTCTTTCGCTGCTGTATATAAGGTATTAAGGTCTAAGTTCGTTACTACCGTAGTGTTTGGAATAAAAAAGTCATATCCACTGATAGCTTTTGGGGATATTATTTTTCCGCGAATGGTCGGGTTTATCATACGGAGTGTGTGTTCTGAAATTTTTAATTGATTTGCGAGATCCACGATAGATACCGAATTCTCAATTGGAAAAGGCTTTAATTCATGAACCACTGAAATGCTAGGTGGATTGAAATCATGTTCCAAATAAAACTGTGCCGTGTAAATGGCTGCGTGGTAAGAAGGAATGAGCATTCGCGCATTGGAGTGAAGATAAGTGTTAATGCCACTGTAATTTTTCTTGCC
The DNA here is from genome assembly GCA_024643485.1 of Cytophagales bacterium. Lineage (GTDB taxonomy): Bacteria > Bacteroidota > Bacteroidia > Cytophagales > Cyclobacteriaceae > JAHEMU01. Next base: position 3,551 of record JAHEMU010000034.1, on the reverse strand, counting down.
TGAAAGTATAATCGCCTTGTTTACTAGAGCTGGAGAATATGCAAATGCAGTAATTGCTAAATTCCAATCTTGATATTTTATATGTAAATCATTGAGATATTGAAGGGCTGCTTCCGTTGACTTTGCGATATCTTTGCGTTCATCAATATACTGATTTACAGTTAAGCCATATTTTTTGGCCACGAAATAGTTCAGCTTCCAAATACCAACGCCACCATCTGGTGCGATTGCCTGATTGTGCATCCCCGAAAGTATTATAGGTAAGTACGATAACTCTGCCGGTAATTTATTATTTGAGATTAACTTATTTAGAATGGGTTGATAATATTCTTCAAGGGAAATGGCAATTTCAAAATTTTGTCTTTGTCCCGTTGTAAAGTGATGGATGTAATTGTATACATCTTCGTTAAGTGTTATGCCAAAAGAAGAGTTTAATTCCTTAAAATGGTCGGAAATCTGATTTTTAGTATACCGAATCGGGGTCCCCGATAGAGTAGTATTTTTAGAAATCATGGAAGTATACCACTTGGAAAGACTATCCAGTGGTGTGTATTCGGCGATTAATCTATCCCTGTCCGTACTAAATACGCTGCCAGTTGAAAAAATAAGGGCCAAAATGATCAATATGTTACCCTTTCCCCTTGTCATTTAACTTTAAAATTGCAGAATTTTTAACAATTCCACAATAAACATGCGCTTTTTCATTGTAAATACATATTATTTCCCTCGCTTGATTGAAAGGGTAAATTTGTATAATTCATGGAATTGATTAATTTATTTAGTAATTGTGCACGAAACGTTTCAAAAACAAGAAAAAAAATGCACGTTTGATTCAGTAAACAAGAAAATATATTTTACATTTGCGGGGGATAATCCGACTGATTAATAGCGGAGAATTTTATAAATTATGACTTTAGTAAAGATTAGAAAAATATGAGCGAACGGATTCTGAGTTTTGAAAAGTTACATACTGTAATTTATCCTTCTTCAAAAGATGGTGCACAGTACATTGCCTCTGCGATTGCTGATTTAATTAGAAAGCGTCAAGGTGAAAAGAAAAAAGCTGTTCTAGGATTAGCTACGGGTTCTTCGCCAACTGATGTATACAAGGAGCTCGTAAAAATGCATAAAGAGGAAGGGCTTAGTTTTCATAATGTTGTGACTTTCAATTTGGATGAATATTTTCCAATGAAGCCTGAATCAGTTCAGTCGTATGTTCGGTTTATGAAAGAAAACTTATTCGATCACGTTGATATTAATTGGTCGAATGTAAATATACCTGATGGTACCATTGATGTAGCTGAAGTGCAGAGTTATTGCCAATCGTATGAGCAGTTAATTGAAGAGGCGGGAGGAATAGATATTCAGCTTTTAGGTATAGGTAGATCAGGACATATCGGATTTAATGAGCCGGGAAGTAATGACAGGACATTAACGCGTTTAGTTACGCTTGAACGAATTACTCGATTAGATGCTAGCCAGGCGTTTGGCGGGGAACAAAATGTTCCAAGAAGAGCTATTACCATGGGCGTAAATACCATTATGAAATCAAAATTGGTGTTTTTGATGGCGTGGGGTAATGGAAAAGCGGAAATCATAAAACAAATGCTGGAGGGGCCGGTGACCGATTCGGTTCCTGCGTCTTTTCTCCAAAATCATCCGAATACCAAGGTGATTGTTGACCAACCGGCAGCTGAGAAATTAACTCGATTTAATGAGCCCTGGTTGGTGCAGTCTTGTGTTTGGGATGACCATTTAGTTAAAAAAGCGGTAGTTTGGCTTTGCCGACAAACGAAGAAGCCCATTCTAAAACTGACGGATAAAGACTATAATGAGTATGGCTTAAATGAATTAATTACAGAACGTGGCCCCGCCTACCTGATAAATATTCATGTATTTAACATGCTGCAACATACGATTACGGGCTGGCCAGGGGGTAAACCACACGCAGATGACTCGCAACGACCAGAACGTGCTGAGCCAGCAAGTAAACGTGTCATCGTTTTTAGTCCTCATCCCGATGATGACGTAATTTCTATGGGGGCAACTTTTATGCGTTTGGTAGATCAAGGGCATGATGTTCACGTAGCCTATCAAGTTTCGGGAAATATTGCAGTAGCAGATGACGAAGCTTTGCGTTTTGCGGAATTTGCAAAAGATTACATGGGGGAAGAGGCTGCAGATACTTTTAAAGAAATTGAGCAGTTTATTCATGAAAAGGAAGAAGGGGACATGGATATGCCTGAATTAAGGAAGATAAAAGCCATAATCAGGCGAGGAGAAGCAAAAGCGGCTTCCCGTTATTGTGGAGTAAAACCCCAAAACGTACATTTCCTTGATTTACCTTTCTATGAAACGGGAAGGGTGCAAAAAAGTCCTTTGAGTGATGCAGATGTCAATATTATTGTTGACCTGATTAGAGAGGTAAAACCACATCAAATATATGCAGCAGGTGACTTGGCGGATCCACATGGTACCCATAGGGTGTGTTTAGATGCTATTTTTGCGGCTTTAGAAATTCTGAAAAACGAGACTTATATGCAGGATTGTTGGGTTTGGTTGTATCGAGGCGCTTGGCATGAATGGGATATATCAGAAATTGAAATGGCCGTTCCGGTTAGCCCTGAGGAATTATTGAAAAAACGTTTTGCAATATTTAAACACCAATCTCAAAAAGATGGGGTTGTATTTCAAGGAAGTGATAGCAGGGAATTTTGGCAAAGAGCTGAAGATCGAAATAGAGATACCGCATGTCAGTATGATCAGTTGGGAATGGCGGAATATGAAGCAATGGAAGCTTTTGTAAGGTGGAAATTTTAAAGTGAAAAGAATATTTATAATATCATTTTTAGCAGGAATATTGGGGAGTTGCTCTCCTGAAATAGTTCATAATAAATATGAGTTTAGAGGTGCTTGGGTCGCTACTGTCAAAAACATTGATTGGCCTTCAAAAGCGGGACTCGATGAAGAAAAACACAAGAGCGAATTTCGCGAGATTACTTCATACTTCGAAGATGCCGGTTTGAATGCCATACTTTTCCAAGTGAGGCCAGCCACAGACACTTACTATGAGTCAGAAACTGAACAATGGTCGCAATGGTTACAAGGAAAGCAAGGGGAGGGGCCGGGGTATGACCCACTTAAATTTATTATAGAGGAAAGTCATAGTAAAGGACTGGAATTTCATGCATGGTTTAATCCATATCGTGCGGTAATGGATATAGGGAAAACGGAACCTGCATTGAATCATATCTCAAATATTTATCCGGGATGGTTTTTACAATACGGAACCCATTTATATTTTGATCCAGGGATTCCTGAAGTTCGGGAATATCTCAATCGGGTCATCAGTGAGGTCGTCGAAAACTATGATGTAGATGCGATCCACTTTGATGACTATTTTTATCCATATAAAATAGCAGGTCAAAATTTTCCTGATTCAGTTTCTTTTAAAACGTATGGAGGAGACTATGAATCGATCGAAGATTGGCGTCGAGATAATGTTAACCAATTAGTGAAAAGTCTGAATGAAACAATTAAAAGTAAAAAAC
>JAHEMU010000330.1 GCA_024643485.1 Cytophagales bacterium | reverse complement strand
GGATTATTCCTCTGATATAAGCAGAACTATTGTATTCGGAGCAGAACCAACGGCTCGTCAGTTGGAAATTTGGAATTTGGAGAAGAAAGCACAAGCAGCAGGTTTTGCAGCGGCCCAACTTGGAGCAACTTGTGGAAGTGTTGATGCTGCTGCACGTAAAGTATTAGAAGATGCAGGGTTTGGACCAGGATATAAATTGCCTGGACTTCCTCACAGAACTGGACACGGAATTGGAATGGACGGACATGAATGGGGTAATATCGTAAAGGGAAATGAATTGAAACTTCAACCTGGAATGTGTTTTAGTATTGAACCTAATATTTCAATAGTAGGCGAATTTGGGGTTAGGTTGGAAGATTGCGTATATATGACAGAAGAAGGTCCTAAATGGTTTTCTGAGCCAAGTCCCTCAATAGATCAACCTTTTGTTTAATTTAAACCAATATTTTATGTCTCGCGTAAGTACCTACCTGAATTTTTCAAGAAATACCGAAGAAGCTTTTAAGTTTTACCAGTCCATTTTTGGAGGTGAATTTATTGATGGAGTTATGAGATTCAGGGATGTGCCTAGTCCAGAAGGTGCCCCTGCTATGAACGAAGCTGACTTGGACTTAATTATGCATATCGAACTAGCAATTTTGGGTGGACACGTTATTATGGGAACTGATGCGCCCGAATCGATGGGGTTTTCATTGAATTTTGGGAATAATTCGCATATTATGTTGGAACCTGATTCGCGCGAAGAAGCTACCAAATTATTTAATTTGTTATCGAAAGATGGAACGGTTACTCAACCTTTAATGGATATGTTTTGGGGTAGCTTTTATGGGAGTTTTACGGATAAATATGGTATTCAATGGATGGTGAATTGTCAAAATAAATAAACTGAATCTTATGAATGAAAATATTGAAGTAAGCGTTGAATTAAATGCTGATTTGAAAACAGTTTGGGAAAAATTTACTGATCCAAAACATATTGTGAATTGGTATTTTGCAGCCGATGACTGGCACTGTCCATCTGCTAAAAATAATTTTACGCTCGGTAGTGAGTTTGATTTTAGGTTAGAAGCTAAAAATGGAGTTGTGGGCTTTAATTTCCAAGGAAGATATATACTTATAGAAAATCAAAGTAAAATTGAATATTTGATAATCGGTGACGATAGAAGGGTGACCATTGATTTTATTGAAGATCAAGGAAAGGTAAAAGTAGTTGAAATTTTCCAGGCAGAAAGAATAAATCCTTTAGATATGCAACAATTTGGTTGGCAATCGATTTTAGATAATTTTAAAAAATATGTTGAACAGTAAAACACATCTGTATTATTATGTTAAGTAGAATGATATTTATTATTATATTAATAGGGGGGAGTACTCTTGCTTTTGGTCAGACGAAAACTCCAGAACAGCGCTTGAAAGAATTGGGGATTACCTTGCCGGAAGTAACTCAACCTGTGGCGAATTATGTAAAATATAGAAAAGTAGGTAATCTGCTTTATTTGGCAGGTGATGGTTCGGATATGAAAGGTAAATTAGGTGAAAATTTAACGATAGAAGAAGGGTATGAAGCAGCCAGAGAAACGGCAATAAGTATCATTGCAACTATCAATCAGGCTACTGGTGGGGATTTGTCGAAAGTGAAACAATTTGTTAAAGTACACGGTATGGTCAACTGCACGGACAATTTTTATGATCAGCCAAAAGTAATCAATGGATTTTCGGATTTCGTAGTAGAAATTTTTGGTGAAAAAGGAAAACATGCTAGAGCGGCTGTTGGTCATAATTCATTACCTTCAAACATTGCTGTCGAGATTGAAGTTATAGTGGAATTAGAAAATTAAATAGGCAGCAATATGAATCCAAGGGAGTATGACTTATTTAATGAATTGTCATTTTATACGTTACCTCACTCAGAACCATCATAATTTATTCACCAACATATTGTTGATGCGTTTACTGCTCAACACGCGGCTTTGTAAACCAAACCTGGGGCGAATCAGCGTGGAGATCTTTTCATCATTCAAATGACCTAATTAATCATTATTTCAACACATATAATAATCTGAAATGAAAAATAGAGTTAAGTTATTATTTCTTATCCCTTATTTCTGGAGCTTTTCTTATAGCAGTTTAGCTCAAGTGGAAACTGGATCATATGTTCAGTTGATAGAAGAGGAAGTGAACGGATTTTCAGCTTTTCAAACGGTAGCATATGTTGAGAAATATTGGCGGATAGCAGGGAATGAAGGATTTAATGCTAGCATTTATCACGTGGTTGAAAAACTGGAGAAAGCGGGCTATGTAGAGGAGTCTAAACAACCAGATGCTAGATTAACTTATCGAATTGAAAAAAGGAAGATGGAGCGTCCAACTTGGGAACCATTAGGGGGGACTGTATTTATTGATGGTGATAACGAACCTCTCTTAACTTTTGCAAATAATCGAAATATGATGGCTATTAACTCATTTTCCACCGGAATAGGTGGGTTAAAGGCTGAGGTGATAAAAATAAATTCCCTTGAAGAAATGTCTTCTCTCAATGTAAAAGGTAAAATTGTTTACAGCGAAATGTCTGCTTTTCGTTTATTTCAAGAGGCGGTCGTCAATCAAGGAGCAGTTGGAATAATGGTATATAACAATCCGGCTTATTTAAAACCAAATCAAAACAAGCATTCCATTCAATTTTCTTCGATTAGATATAATGAAGAGGTGAAGTCATGGGGACTTATATTATCAATGGATGCGAAATTGCGCGTAGATAAGGCTTTGTCTAAAGGGAAGACATACATTCAATTAGCACTCGAAACTGCACAATACAATAGCGAAGAATTGACTGTTGTAGCTTCAATTAAAGGTTCGAAATATCCTGAAAAAGAAATGGTAATTTCTGCACATGTGCAAGAACCAGGAGCCAATGACAATGCTAGTGGGGTAGGGGTTGCAATAGAAATGGCAGAAGTAACAGCGAAGTTAGTTTTAAGTAATCAACTTGACTTAAAACGGACTTTTACTTTTTTGTGGGGTGATGAAATTACTTCCACCAACAGATATGTTACAGAGGATAACCAAAAAGTAATCAAAACTATTTGGGGAATGAGTTTGGATATGGTGGGAGAAAATACAGAGAAAACAGGAGGGAGTTTTTTAATTGAAAAAATGCCAGACCCAAGTGCTATATGGACGAGAGGGGATGATCGCCACACGGAATGGGGAGCTTCTGATATTAAAGAAAAGGATTTATTTCCACACTATTTTAATGATTTCATGATCAATAGATTCAAAGAACAAGGATCGCGTGCAGGGTGGAAAGTAAATTTCAATCCTTTTGAAGGAGGGAGTGATCATGTTCCGTTTTTGAGAGCTGGAATTCCTGGTATTTTAGCTTGGCACTTTACTGATCAATTTTACCATACAGATTTTGATAGACTTGATATGGTTTCAAGGACTACTTTAAGCAATGTGGCTCATGCGACCCTTATTTCAAGCTACACTTTACTGAATTCTGATCAGAATACAATAAGTGAAATAATGGATGAAGTAACGGTTG
>JAHEMU010000033.1 GCA_024643485.1 Cytophagales bacterium | reverse complement strand
TATTTTCGGTGGTAATATTTTCCACTTTTTGTGACTCAGATTCTAAATAAAACATCGCCAAAACTTCTTTAGCCGTATTTTTACTGCTGTTTATCTCAACTGTATTATTATATAAATCGACATTTCCATAGTGAAGGGTATCGATAAAAGTGCTCACGTTAATTATACTTGTTTTATCATTTCGATAATTTCCTGAAAGAATTAATCCATTACTGATATCCCATTTTGAATCATATAAGTTCAGAATTGGAGATAGGGATTTGATATTTGCACTAAAAACAAAATCTGAAGTCACATGTTGAGAAGTATCTATTACTTGGGGTGTTTGAGCGTATAGGGTGCTGTCGTTAAGCACGATGGATTTATAGTCCTTTATCAGGTCGTTGAGTTCCCTAAATATGCTTGAAAATTGATAATGCCCCTTAAATTCAAAATCTGCGAGTTCAGAATTAATCACTAATTTTCGTTGTGAATCCTCAAAATTTGCATGAATTGAAATAGTATCAAGCGTTATTAATTTTAGAGGCGATTTTACGGTTACATTCATCAAATGGGAATCAACTATCATGCTGTCAATATTTAAACCTGAAAAGTTTAATTTCCCCTCTCCTTTAAGGTTAAATTCGTCAGAAGTAAAGCCTAATGCCTTAAGGTTAAGCGTATCTAAGCGTGTGTTAACATCAATAAATTCTTTGTTTTTGTGTAAGTCAATAATTCCATCGATTGAAAATTGAAGATTTGGATCATTGATGGAAATAAAACCTTTATAAAGTTGATTAGAAAGCTTTCCCTTTGAATGTATATCCTTATATGAATAGTTTCTAAAGTCTAAGGAACTGATGGTTCCATCTACTTCAATGTCTGATTGATCGAGTTTCCAACCATTTCCGACTATTCTTCCATTGAAGTTTATTTTATTTAAATCCGGATTTTTAAGGAGTTTCCCCAATGAAAAGTTTTGTAAAATCAAGTTACCAGAGTAGGTAGGCAAGCCTTTGTCCGGAAATTTTAAATTTAAATCAGATGAGATCGTTCCATAGGCCGTGGTGAAATTACCATTGGCAACAAAATCGTTGATATACCCAAAGAATCGACCATCTAGTTGAAGCAGGCCCAAATTATTGGTGACACTAGATTTAGCTATAGGTAGAAAATCTTGAAGGTCACTGATAGTGACGGTAGATTTAGAAAATTGCGCGTTTATGAGGGTTTCTTGTGCTACAGGCAGGCCAGTTAAGGCTAGGTTTCCTACCAATTTGGAATGTTTTCCAAAATAGGCGGTGAAATTGGTTAACTGAAAGTCGGAAAGGTACCCTTGGAAATCACCACTAATCGTTAATTCATCGGGCAGAATATTTACTTTCGGGAAAATTTGAATGATTTCATCTTTATGAATGTGGCTATTTGTTAATCTCGCTGATATTCTGACAGAGTCGTTGAAATATTTGAAATCATTAAAAGATTTAAATTCAAAGGCCAGAGAATCAGTGATATAGGTATTGTTGCTAGTAAGCGACAGCTTGCTGAAAATCATTTGATTTTGATTGATTTTAAAATTAGCCGATAAAGGATTGATGACAAGCTGTGAATTTTCCTCTTTAATTTTTAATTCAGCTATTCTCGTGTCGATGGTTCCATTCACTACTTGGAAGGACTTTAAAACGATGTCTGCATCATAAAATACAAAATGATTGGGGTCTAAACCACTGGAATAGCGGTCCCTAAACTTATTGTCGTATTTAATGACAGCATGATTAATGGTAATTTTTGAAATGTAAATTTCCGGAATAGGCTTGCTGTTCTTTTTGTTTTTTGGAATAAGGGATTTGGTGAAGTAGTTGATATTCAACGTGGTTAGCGTATCTCCAAACTCTAAATAATGGAAATTCATGACAGGGTTGTCCAAAACGAGTTCATCTTGATGAAACGTGTCATCAAACAATAAATTCCACAGATTGAAATCTATTTGAACATGTTTAACGGAAAGCATTTCACCTTGTTGAGCATCGTTTAAAGCAATGCTATCCAAGGAAATCTGATCCCACCAATCGATGTTTACGCCTCCGACTTCGAGTAAATGCCCTGTTTGTTCTGTGAATTTTTGAGTAATAACATGTACAATAGATAGCTGTATAGAAGGAATTTGGAGCAATAATCCAGCTATAAAAGGGAGGCCAATAATCGTAGCCATCACGATAAAAATTATCCGGAATATCTTATTTTTAATAACTTGCACCCAAATTTCAATTAATGAGTATCATTTTAGCCATAGAGTCGTCTTGCGACGAAACATCAGCTTCCATCATTGCCAACGGCAAAGTACTTAATAATGTTATTGCTACGCAATCAATACACGAAATATATGGTGGAGTGGTACCAGAATTAGCCAGTCGTGCTCATTTAAAAAAAATTGGACCTGTAGTTAGGCATTGTTTAGAGACTGCTGGGGTTTCTGCTTCAGACCTAAATGCCGTAGCATTCACTAAAGGCCCTGGTTTATTAGGGAGTTTGTTGGTTGGCGCTACCTTTGCAAAGGCATACGCTTATACACTTGGCATCCCACTTATTGGCGTTAACCATATGCGAGCACATATATTGGCTCATTTTATTGAAGATCCGAAGCCGAAATTCCCATTTTTATGCTTGACGGTAAGTGGAGGACATACTCAATTGGTTATCGTACATAGCGCGTTGAAAATGGAGGTGATAGGGGAGACAAGAGATGACGCCGTAGGTGAAGCATTTGATAAATGCGCGAAAATGATGGGGTTACCGTATCCTGGTGGCCCTTTAATTGATAAAAACGCAAAAACCGGGGATCCATTAAAATTTACTTTCGGAAAAACGGATATGCCAGGATTAGAGTTTTCATTCAGTGGAATTAAAACTGGATTTTTATATTTCTTACAAGATCGTATAAAAGAAAATCCGCAATTCATTACAGAAAATCTTTCGGATTTATCCGCGAGCTTACAATTTCAATTGATTGAAATGTTAATGGTGAAGTTAGAAAGAGCGGTAAAGGAGACTAAAATTAATCAAATTGCGATTGCAGGAGGTGTAAGTGCTAATTCAGGTCTTCGTAGTCGTTTGCAAGATTGGAGTATAAAAACAGGTAATGAGGTATTTATTCCTGAATTTCAATATTGTACGGATAATGCAGGAATGGTGGCCATGGCTGCTGAGTTTATGTATAAAGAAGGGATTTTTGAAGATATAGAAAGTGTTCCGGAAGCGAGAATGCCATTTTAATAATGAACTATATAGGCAAACAATTAACAATTGAGTACGTCGTAAAGTCAACAGACTTTGCTACATTTGGTGGTGAAACTGTTCATGAGGTATATTCTACCTTTTCTATTGCTCGAGATGCAGAATGGACAGGTAGGCAACTGCTGTTACAAATTAAAGCAGAAGATGAGGAAGGCGTTGGGACTCACGTAAATATAAAACATAGAGGACCGGCATTTGAGGGCGAAACAGTGGAAATTACTGCAACCATCGCAAATTTTGAACACGGGCAATTGTTATGTCATTTCGTGGCTAAAGTAGGGGAGAGGGTAATTGCTGATGGGGATACCGGACAAAAAATACTAAAGAAAGAAAAGTTAAATAGGCTTTTTAGGAAAAACTGAAATGGCAAAAGAAAAGAAAAGCCAATTTTTAACCACAGTAAATGTGAGGAATAAGCAAGCATTCTTTAATTATGCGATTGAAGATACCCTTGTGGCGGGAATGGTTTTAAAAGGCACCGAAATTAAGTCAATACGCATGGGGAAAGTTAATTTCACCGACGGGTATTGTTATATTTCAAAGGGTGAATTATATATCAAAGGAATGTTGATAAATCCGTACAAATTGGCTTCTTTTTATAACCATGAGGCGGATAGACCAAGAAAATTACTTTTGAAAAAGAAGGAAATCGCCAAAATTGATAGAAAAATAAACGAAAAAGGATTTACCATAGTTCCTTTGCGGTTGTTTATTAATGACCGTGGGTTTGCCAAAATTGAAATTGGTGTTGGAAAAGGTAAAAAGTTGCACGATAAGCGCGACACGATAAAAGAAAGAGATATCTCAAGAGAATTGAAGAATTTTTAATGGAAGCAGGAGTTTGTCGTCTGAGTATTATGCCTGTAAGAAGAGATCCATCACATCAAAGTGAAATGGTATCTCAGCTATTATTTGGCGAGCATTATTTGATTGTCGCATTTTCTGAAAACAAGGAATGGGCTAAAATTATTAATTTCTATGATGCTTATGAAGGTTGGATAGCCGTAAATCAGGTCAATGAGATTTCTAAGGAATACTATGATCAAATCAGTCATTCCGATTATAAAATTTGTTTGGATGTAACGAATACCATTCTGTTGGGAAAAGTCCCTTCAACCATCTGTATTGGGAGTATTATCCCTATAACCAGCAATGAGTTATTCAATATGGAGGAGAAACTTGCCTTTACAGGGGATTCAAAAAGCTTATCACAGCAACGAGAAATTGAATTCATATTGGGTATTGCTCATAAATACCTAAATACACCTTACTTATGGGGTGGGAGAAGTCCTTTTGGAATAGATTGTTCAGGATTCGTACAAATGGTATTCAAGATAGGAGGTTATAAGATACCCCGCGACTGTTCAATGCAAATCACAAAGGGTATTGAAGTGAAATTGGAAGAATCGAAACCGGGAGACTTGGTTTTTATTCACAATAAGGATGGAAAGATGGACCATGTAGGTATTTTATTGGAAGATCATAAAATCATACATGCGTCAGGAAAGGTAAGGATAGATCAATTAGATGAGAAGGGGATATGTCATCAATCTACCCGAATATACACCCATTTTAATCCTATTATACGTAGGATTGTCTGAACTTACTTTAGTATTCAAATTCAAAAATGTAAATTTACTTACGATTCCAAATAAGATTCATTTTCGCAAACGATTGCGGAGACGATTGCGGGAAAAAAGTCAAAAATTTATTACATTAAGTACGCGTACTTTATTTAATATTGGAGATATAAATGCACAAAATCGCATTATAAATGAGTAATTTAACATTATTAAAAAGAAAAATAACAACTAACTATTTACTATTATGAAGAGAAGTTTTAAACTACTTAGCGTATTGATGATTGCAGCGATTGCAGTTTTCTCTATAGGATGTAAGGACGATGGTCCTGTGATTGGAGGAGGAGATGGAATTCCTGTTTCTGATGGAATGTATATCACTAAAGCTGGTGTTGATCCAGTACCTGCTCAAAAATTGAATACTGAAAAAGTAGAATTAGGTTTTGATAGCCAAGACAGAGAAGGATTTCAAATGACATTCGTTTATTTGGAAGCTGGTGACTATAATTTAGTAACAGTAACTGACCGCGCAATAACTGAAACACTTGGTGGAACAGCAATTGTACCTGAAGGTGATACGTATAGCGTTATTGAAGAAGCTGCAGTTGATGGAGCTGCTTTCAATGTAGCGACTGCAGGTTTATATGTTGTTTCTTACGATTTAACCTTAAATGAAATTGTTTATCTACAAATCACTTCAGCTGGAGCGATTGGAGATGCAACAGCAACTGGTTGGGGTGCAGATACTGAATTAACAGTAAAAAGTACTGCTACTGCTGATGGTATTTCTTTCGAAACTACTGGTATGATCTTAAGACAAGGTTCTTGGAAAGTACGTTTCAATAATCGTTGGATTGTTGACAGAAGATTAGATCCTTCTGCTGGTCATGATTTCGCTAATGGTTATGCTATGTTCACTAATTTGAGTGGAACGGTTGATGCTCCTGTATTAGGTGGTTCTAACTTCGCAATTGCAGCTGGTGATGATGCTGAATTTACTGTTGCTTTAGGATGGACTCCAACAGGTGGATGGGCAATTACTTTAACAAGAACTGGTGATGCTCCAGTGGTTACTTTTGTTCCTTCAGAACATCAGTGGGGTATTATTGGATCGGCTACAACAATTCCTGATTGGAGTGCTGATATTGACTTGAATTATGAAGGTCTTGTTGGAACTACTTATTCTTGGGTAGGTACATTCGATTTAACTGTTGGTTCATTCAAATTTAGAACGAACGATAGTTGGGATAAAAATTTCGGATATGACGGTGCTACTAAAACAGGAGATCTAGGTGATTTATCTGCTGATAATGATGGCAATTTTTCTTTAGCTGTAGCTGGTAATTATACTATTACGATTTCTACTTCAGATGATGGAGCTACTTATTCAGTTGATTTCCAATTGAATCAATAATTTTTAAATAATATCCAGTGAAAATTTTCACTGGATATTATTTTTTTAAGGAAGTGTATACTTCCTTTTTTTTGACCCAAACGCAAGTAATTAATTAATTAAGTTTAATTAATTCTTGTTAAAAACACTTCGATTTATCTAAATCATAAAGTAATGATAAAATTTTACAGAAGTTTAATATCAATCTTGCAGCAAGTTGAATTGAAAAATTCGGTTATTGCACTTTTGTTATTAGCGGGATTGGTGAGTTCTACTATTGCCAATGCTCAAAATAAACAGGTTACTGGAACAGTAACAGATGCTATTTCAGGGGAGTCCGTACCTGGTGCCAACATTCTTATCAAGGGCACAACATCGGGCGTTGTTTCAGACTTTGATGGAAATTATACCATATCAGTTAGTAATACTGATGTCTTAGTCGTTTCATTTATTGGATATAAAACGATTGAAATCCCAGTTGGGACAAGATCAATAATTAATGTTGCACTAGAAGAAAATATCGCAACATTATCAGAAATTATTGTAATCGGGTATGGTGCGGTGGAAGAAAAAGATGTAACCGGCGTACTTACTAAAATAGGGGAGGAAGATTTCAACAAAGGAATAATAACTTCACCAGAACGTTTACTAACCGGTAAAGTGGCAGGTGTAAGTGTCGTATCAAATGGTGGTGAGCCAGGTGGTGGATCGGCAATTAGAATTAGAGGAGGTACTTCTTTAGGGGCCTCTTCAGACCCGTTAATTGTTATTGACGGTGTGGCAATGGATAACGGTGGTGTTGCTGGAGGAAGAAACCCGCTTAACTTCGTTAACCCGTCAGATATTGCAAGTATTACTGTATTAAAAGATGCATCTGCAGGTGCGATTTACGGTTCTCGTGCTGCAAATGGGGTAATTATTATTACCACGAAATCAGGTCAGCCTGGTAAAATAAAAGTAAACTACGATGCTTTTGTATCCATGTCTACTTTTCTTAATGACCCTGATTTTTTAACTCCTGATGAGTTTAGAGCTGCAATTAATGCAAAAGCTCCCGATAAATACGCAACCCTAGGGAACGAAAGTACTGTTTGGTTAGATGAAGTGCTTCAAAATGCATTAGGTATGAAGCAGATGATATCAATTAGTGGAGGAAATGAACAACATAAATTATATGGCTCAGCCAATTATTTAGATAATAGAGGAGTAATTAATACGGATCGAAATCAAAATGTTAATGTTTCGCTTCGGTATAATGGAAGTTTGCTAAACGACAACCTTACTCTTACTTCCAATTTAAAATATGGAACATTTAACGAGCGATTTGCACCAAATGTTATTGGCGCAGCGCTTATGTTTGATCCTACTCGTCCTGTGTATAATCAAGATGGTTCTTATTTCGAATGGACAAGTAATTCACTTGCTGTTGGTAATCCAGTAGCGACGATAAACGAAACTCAAAATTATGGTCAATCATTCCGTTTCTTAGGGAATTTTGAAGCAGAATACAAATTGCCAATAGAAGGTTTATCTATCAAAGGTCATGTAGCCCTTGATAAAAGAAGTGGAATAAGTGAAAATTTGGTTAGCGCAAATACGAAAGGCACGGTGAATAATGGTGGCTATTACGGTTTGTATGCTGATGAAAGAGAATCAAAAACACTCGAAACATACATGATGTATAAGAAGGAAATAGACAATCATAAGTTCGATTTTCTAGGGGGTTATTCTTATCAGGAATCAATTGGTAAATATGATGGTATCTCAGCTAATGAACTTGATGCAGGTTTCGAGAGAGGATTAATCGATCCTACGACAGACAATTTAACTTCAAGCACTTCTGAATTAGCTAACTACGGTACTCTTCAATTTGATAAACTATACGAAGAAATCCCTAATCGATTAATTTCATTTTTTGGAAGGGTTAATTATTCATATAACGATAAATACCTATTTACTTTTAATGTTCGACAAGATGGTAGCTCTAGATTCAGTGCAGCAAATAGATGGGGATTATTTCCGTCTGCAGCCTTTGGATGGAGAGTAATGGATGAGCCTTTTGCAGCTGCTTTAAGTACTGTTTTTTCTGATTTGAAGTTTAGAGCAAGTTATGGTGTGACTGGTAATCAAGATTTTGCAGATTTCCAATACTTGGCTTTATATGAGTACGGTTCACCAGAAGCATCTTATCAGTTTGGAAATCAATACTATTTAACTTTGCGTCCAAATTCATTTAACCCAGATGTTAAATGGGAAAGTACGGCCTCTTTAAATATTGGTATCGATTATGGAATTTTAGATGGTAGAATAAACGGTTCCTTTGAAGTTTATAACAAATACACCTCAGATCTATTATTTTCTATAGCGCTTCCAGCGGGTTCTTTGCCTTTTGATAGAGCTATAACTAATATTGGAGAGATGAGAAATCGTGGTATTGAGCTAATTGCTAATACAGTTGTGACTGATAAAACTGATTTCAAATTGGATTTAAGCTTCAATATTTCTTACAATCAAAATGAGATTATGAAACTTGATAATTCTAATCTACCAGAATTCCCAGGGTATGAAACCGGCGGAATTAGTGGAGATGTAGGACAAACCATTCAAATTTTGAAAGTAGGTGGAGCTAGAAGTGCTTTTAGAACGTATAAACAAAAATACGATGAAAATGGTGTTCCAATTAGAGGAACTAATTTTGAAATGTATGAGGATATCAACGAGGATGGAATGATTAATCAATTAGACCGAGTAATTGATAGATCAGCAGACCCGTCTATTATAGCTGGTTTAACGGCTAATGCTTCATTCAAAAAATTTGATGCTTCGGTCACCTTTAGAGGAAACTTCGGAAACTATGTTTACAATAACGTTTCTTCTTCAAATGGACAGTTTCAACAATTAGGGTTACCTGTTACAAACAACATACACGCTTCAGCTTTTGAAACGAATTTTAATGTGAAGCAACTTTATTCTGATTACTATTTGGAAAATGGGTCTTTTGTAAAACTTGACAATATTACTGTTGGGTACAATGGTACCTTCGATAAATACAGATTCAGAGTTTATACGACAGCACAAAATGTGTTGACTTTAACTGGATATAGTGGTGTGGATCCTGAAATTTTTGGAGGTATTGACAATAACATTTATCCGCGAGCTTTAACAACTATTTTAGGTGTTAATATCAACTTCTAACCTTAATAAGATGAAAAAGATAATAGGATTAATTGTAATACTTGCAGCGAGTGCTTGTACAGATTTGGATGTTTTTCCTTCCAATTCTGATTTAGCACCTGGAGTATTTACCAATGCAGAGGCATATAAAGCCTACATGGCTAAAATTTATGCTGCTTATTCACATACAGGTCAGCAAGGACCTAATGGTAAACCTGACATTACCCTAGTAAGTGATGAAGGTTTCACTTCTTATATTCGTGCATATTGGAAAGCGCAGGAATTAACTACCGATGAGGCAGTAATTGCTTGGACAGATGCCGGAATTAGAGATATGCACACACATAACTGGAATTCTGATAATCAATTTGTTAGGGTAGTATATTATAGAATATTTTTAATTATCGCCTTCGCAAATGACTTTCTTGATCAATCAAAGCCAGCTACTATGTCAACTTACGGTGTGTCTGCTTCTGATCAAGCAATTGTAGCAGAGTATCGTGCCGAGGTAAGATTCCTTAGAGCGATGGCTTATTGGCATGCTTTGGATTTGTTTAGAAATGTTCCATTATTAACGTCTGCAACTTCAGAGCTTCCTACTCAAGCGACTCCTTTGGAATTGTATACTTTCATAATTGATGAGTTGAATGCTATTGAAGCTGATATGTCGCCAGCTCGAACCAATGAATATGGTCGGGCAGATGTTGCTGCATTGTGGATGTTAAGAGCAAAAGTGAATCTTAATGCTGAAGTGTATATTGGTACTTCAAAATACAATGAGGTTATTTCTGATACGGAAAATGTAATCAGTGCAGGGTATGCCTTGAATTCAGTTTATGCAAATAATTTTAAAGCTGATAATCATCTATCACCTGAAATGATTTTTACTTTGCCTGCTGATGGATTAAGAGCTCAAAACTGGGGAAATACCACATTTTTGGTTCACGGATCGATTGGTGGTACCATGGTGGATACTGATTATGGTGTGCTTGGCCCTTGGGCTGGTTTGCGAACCACTAGCGCAATGGTAGATAAATTCTTTGATAATGGTGTTCAAGTTGACCCACGTGGTATTTTTTATACCGATGGACAAACATTGGATATTCCAGATATTGGGACGTTCTCTGGTGGTTATGCGGTACCTAAATATACCAATAAAACTTCCACTGGTGGGAATGGATCGGATGAAACTTTCGTTGATACCGATTACCCAATGTTTAGACTTGGAGATGCGTACTTGATGCATGCAGAAGCGCTTTTGAGAGGCGGAAGCGGTGGAGCACTCACAATTAGTGATGCTGTTAATCATGTTAATTTATTGAGAGAAAGAGCTTACGGAGATGCTTCAGGTAATATCCTTCAAGGTGATTTAACGTTAGATTTCCTTTTAGATGAAAGATCTCGTGAATTATATTGGGAAGCAACTCGTCGTGTTGATTTGATCCGATTTGGTAAGTTTAATGACGGTGTTTGGCCTTGGAAAGGTGGTATAGCAGATGGTAATTTTGTTACGCCTGCAACCTTTAATATTTTCCCAATCCCGGCATCTGATTTGGTGGCGAATCCGAAATTAGTTCAGAACGATGGTTATTAATAAATAACTTAGACATAAAAAAAGCGCAATGGAAATTGCGCTTTTTTTATGTCTAAATACTTTTTTTGCTATGCATTTCGAATCATTCGCAACTGATGTTTCAATTGAATAACTTCATCTTCTCCTGCAGCAATTTTCTCATTGAATTCATTCTTTAATTTATCTGCCGTTTTTGAACTGGCGAAAAATTCAAGGTTATTCTTCCATAAAGAAATATCATTTTCCAATTGCTGAATTTGTTTCCTCAACTGCTGCTCTTTTCTGTATAATTTATTCCCACTGTTCGGGTCGTCTTTGATACGCTCAATTTCACTTTTCACTGCAAAATCCTCACGTTCTTCATCCGAAAGCCCTTTCACCTTTTCAATGTAGTTTTCTACAGCGGTGCTAAATCTATTTTTTATCTTTTTAATAGCTTTTTTAGGAACAAATCCAAGGTCAAAGTAGGCTTGCTGAAGCTCTTCTAATTTCTCCAAGGTACCTTCTTTTTTGCCTACTAAAGATTCAATTTCGTTACAAATAGCTTCTTTTTTCTCCAGATTTTCTACAAATTCCTGATCTGCATTTCCGTCGTTAACTCTTTTTCGGTCAAAGAATTCATCACATGCAGCTTTAAAAGCTTTGAACGTTTTATCGCGCTGTTTTTCGGGCACGGGTCCCGTTTCTTTCCATTGCTTTTGAAGTTCAATAAGTGCCTTAGCTTTTTTTGAAGATTGTCTTCCCTTTGCGCATCTAATTGCTTAAAAAATTCCCCTTTATTATGGAAGAACTGCTTAAACGCAGACCAAAATGCTTTGTTTACCTCTTTCGCTTTAGCGCGAGGTAAACCTCCAACGGCTTCCCATTTCTTCTGTAGATCGATGATTTCACCGGTTTTGGAATTCCATAATTTAATTCGATCAGTGGTAAATGAGGCGAACTCATTGATCGCATCAACCAACTCCGCTTTTTTAGCAAGGTTTTCTGTTAAGCTACCTTTAAGTTGTTCAACGTATTCTTTTCGTTTATGGTAAATAGCATCACTGGCTGCCTTAAATCTATTCCAAACCTCCTCTTGTTTGTCTTGAGGAACTGGGCCAAAATGTTTGAATTCATCGTGCAGTTCGTTCAATTCTTGAATAGCATCTTTTAAATTCTCAACATTATTTAGCTTTTCAGCCCGCTCACAAAGTTCAAGTTTTGATTCTAAGTTTTTGCGTCTGTCGAGTTCTTTCAACTCATAATAGATACTTCTGTTATCGTAAAATCGATCAACAAGCGCGTTATAATTCGCCCATAAAGTTTTTACGTGAGTCGAAGGTATTTGGCCTATTGCTTTCCATTCATTTTGAAGATTTTTGAAATGTTCAAATGAAATGTTCGTTTCTTCTGAGTCTACAAAAAGTCGGAGTTTTTCTAATACCTCTAATTTCTTTTTGTAATTATCTTCTTTCGAGCTTTCACGCTCACGGATATATTGAACTTTTCGATCGTGTATTAGTTGGAAATTAGCGCGAAAGCGATCAGTAAGTTCATCATTTTTATAGTCGAAATCTGCCTCTACTCCACCTTCTGAAATGAATTTCTCTAGGGCAGCATTTTTTTCAGTAGTATATATTTCTTCGAAAACAGGCAACATCGCTTGTGCTTTTTTGTCTGTTAGAAGGATATTTTCATCGTGACTTATTTTCTTAATTTCCTCTACTAATTCACTTTTAGAATAGTGACTATAGTCCACTTCTTCTTCGTGTTGTTCGTCATCACTGTCCTCAGTATCCTCATCATTTTTGTTTGATTCAACTTCAGCATCGGCCACTTTGGCTTCTTCAGCATCTGGCGACTCAATCACTTCTTTTTTAACAACTTCTTTTTGAATAGTCGTATCTTCCGATTTTGGGGCATCCTGCGCCTTTTCTGATGATACTTCTTCTTTTAAACTACTATCTTCTGCGACTTCGTTAGAAGTTGAGTTCGATTCTTCGTTTTGATTACCGAGGTTTTCCTCCTCAGACCGGTTGCTTTCTTCTAGGTTGCTCATATGCTTTTCAGCCTAATTTTAAAATGGAATGCTAAAATACAAATTAATCTGTTAATTCATTCTTGGGTCGGAAGGATAATTGGAATATACTCGAAAACGCCCTCCTAAACTGGTCAGTGCCTGCTTCCAAAGTAGATCAGGATTAGAGCTAAAAAGGTTGGTGGAATTAATCTTGTTTACTACAATCCAAGAGCCACCGGTTATTTCGTCAACTAGTTGTTTGGCATCCCAACCACTATAACCAACAAAAAATTTATAATCTGCAATATTTACTTTTCCTATTTTGATTAACGATTTTAATTCCTCGAAATCACCTCCCCAATACACGCCATTAGTTAATTTTTT
>JAHEMU010000329.1 GCA_024643485.1 Cytophagales bacterium | reverse complement strand
AATTTCTTCGTGTAAGTTATTCTTTTTCCAAACATAAGCGGCGAAAATCGATATCAGCATTCCCCCGACTAGCAACATGGTATCTGCCATTCCTGCAACCATTGAAAGGAAGTCGGTACTAGCGGGTGAATCCGAAAAGAATGGAATGGAAAAAGAATTAGTAAAAAATGCTGAATAGCCATTCCCGACTAAACTTGGAATTCCAATAATGAAAATCAAAGTCGCAATGATGATTACCGCCTTTTTACGAGTTAACTTCAATTCATCCACAGCATAGGCTACGGGGACTTCCAAAAGGGAAACAGTTGAAGTTAAAGCGGCGAATGCAAGTAAAACAAAAAAGAAAGCACCTATGATATTACCATAAGATCCGATGCTTTCGAAAACGCCAGGCATGGTTACAAACAATAGACCAGGGCCATTTATTGAAGATAAATCAGACATATCTCCACCCATTTTAAAAGACACAAATGGGAAAATCATTAAACCAGCAATAAATGCGATACCAACATCCATGATGGTAATCCAAGCTGCTGAAGAAACAATATTGTCTTTTTTACCTACATAGCTTCCGTAGGTAATCAGGGCTCCCATTCCAAGGGAAAGAGAAAAGAATGCTTGCCGAAGTGCTCCCCCAACGGAGTTTACATCAATTTTACTAAAATCAGGTATAATGTAATATTTGAGCCCTTCCAAAGCATTGGGTAGTGTCATCGAATATCCTACCAAAATTAAAAGCATGATTAATAATGCAGGCATTAAAATACGAGCGATCTTTTCAATACCTCCCGACACTCCTTTCATCACGACCCAAGCTGTGGCTACCATGAAAATAATTCCGTATGAACCTACCTTAACTATATCTGTAACGAATTCCCCGAAATGTTCACTAATTGAAAAGTTCCCTTCGAGCATTTCAAAGAAATATCCAAATACCCAACCGGCAATTACATTATAAAAGGAAAGAATAATGACGCCTCCTAAAATACCAAATAGACCTAAAATTCGCCATTTTTTGAATCCGAGTGCCTCAAATGCACCTGCAGGATTTTTTTGGGTTCGCCTTCCTATGGCAATTTCAGTAACCATGATCGGAAAGCATAATATAAAGCAAAAGATAAGGTACATTATTACAAATGCTGCACCCCCGCCACTCCCTACTTCATAGGGGAATTTCCAAATATTTCCCAGACCTACAGCAGACCCTGCTGCTGCTAAAATAAAGCCTAATTTATTAGTGAAACCACCTCTGTTTGCCATGATTATTTTTGGGTTTAGTAGACAATATTACTGGGAATATTATTGAATTCAAAAGAATTTTTATAATGTATTTATCGAGTAAATTCTATAAAGGAGAAAGAGCTATAAATGTTACCATTCACAGCTCTTTCTCAATTGATCGCATATTTATTGGAGATTAATCCTCTCCGTGTGTCTCTGAATATTTATCGAATAACTTTTTAACAGTTAATCCTTGAACCACGATGGAGAAAAGTACTACCCCATAAGTCATCGCAGTGATAATATTAACCTCATTCCTGCCAATCATAAATCCATTTTCAGTGGGTTCGTAAAGACTTAAAGCTAAAGCAACGCTAATCCCCCCTCGAAGTCCAGACCATGTGAGAATACGCACCGTGTATTTTGGGAAACTTCGCCAAATTCGCATAATAGTTACCGGTATTCCGACACCAATGAGACGTGCAAATAATACGATTAGTATAGCAACTGGAACTGCAAAAATGAATACCATGCTCTGACTTGCGAGCTCATCAGCGATTCGGATGATTTGGAGGCCAATCAGAATGAATAATATGGCATTCATTGCCTCATCCATCAAGCTCCAAAATTTATAGACATATTCACCGGCGGCATCTTTGTCTTTCCTCCCTTCTCTACCTACCCAAAGCCCCATCACTACCATGGCCAACGGGCCGGAAAAATGTGCGTATTTCGCTAAACTAGCTCCTCCCAATACCATAGATAGAGTAACCAATACTTCTATTTCGGTATGTGAATTATCAATTATTTTCAAAATATAGAGTCCAATTGCACCTATAATAGCCCCCATTCCTAAACCACCAATAACTTCCCACCCAAATTCCCTTATTACATGGATTGGTTCAACAGCTTCAATTCCGTTTTCTGCAATATTGAAAATAGTCAAAAAGACCACGACACCTATACCATCATTAAATAAAGACTCCCCGGCAATTTGTGATTCCAAATTTTTCGAAACAGTCGTTTTCTTCATCATTGCCAAAACTGCAATTGGATCGGTTGGCGATATTAATGCACCAAATAGTAGACAATACACATATTCAATATGAATTCCTACAACAGGAAGGGCATAGAAAACTGCAGTCCCCACAATAAATGTCGAAATGATGGTCCCTAAGGTGGCAAGAATTAGAATTGGCCACTTTTCTTCCCCTAATTTATTGAGGTGCATATCAAGTGCTCCTGCGAATAGTAAGAAACTCAGCATGACTTGAAAGAGCACTTCAGAAAACTTGAAGCGATTCATCATGTCGGTGGATAAATCTTTTAATGTACTGAAAACGACATCTCCAAATACAATAAACAACGACAATGCCAAGGCTAAAATCATCAATCCTATGGTAGAGGGTAATTTTAAATACTTGGCATTAACTAAAGTGAAAATTGCTGCTAGTATTATGAGCAACGTGATAAAGTCTAATACTTCCATAATGTGCGATTTGGTTAGATTATAAACACGGTTTGAACTTTTGATACATTTTGCTGTTGGAATGTATAAAGAATAGGTGTTATTTAAAAGGGAATTCATAAAATTTACAGTAATTTTGCTTGAGAATTACCGATAAAGTGCAATTCAAAACTGAACGTTCTAAATGATGGATGATAGTAGATTTTTAACCACAAAAGAAAAGGCGCTCAAAGTAAATTTACACCGTGAAATTTACGGCTCATTTGCCGAAATTGGAGCGGGACAAGAGGTCGCATCCAATTTCTTTAAGGCGGGCGGAGCTTCTGGTACAATTGCTAAAACTATGTCAGCTTATGATATGAGTTTTAGTGATGCTATTTATGGTCGTTGTGAACGATATGTAGCCGAGAGTAGGTTGAAACAAATGTTGGAAAAGGAATATCAATTGCTTCCAGAACGGTTGCCTTCCCGTGCTACTTCTACTTCATTTTTTGCTTTTGCCAATACAGTTGAGGCTCTTAATTATAGTAAATCAAACCGACCACATGGATGGCTTGGATTAAAATTTCAATTAAATCCTGAAGAAGAGCCTAATGAATGTGTGATTCACGTCAAAATGAAGGATAATGATACCCTTCTGCAACAATCTGCTATAGGTATTATCGGTGTTAATTTAATTTACGGATGTTACTTTCATGATTCAGCAGAAGATGTTCTTCGTGGATTAATGGATAACTTATCGAACGATCGTATTGATATCGATATGTTTAGAATAAAGGGTCCTTCATTTAAATCTGTTGATAATCGCTTGATGGCATTGCGCTTGGTGAAATTAGGATTTACCAAAGTAGCTATGTTCGGACCC
>JAHEMU010000032.1 GCA_024643485.1 Cytophagales bacterium | reverse complement strand
ATGGAGTCGGAGTTAATAGAAAGGGGCTTAACATTTGAAGTTTCAGACTCCGTTTACACTTCAAAGTATCCGCCTTTAACTATCATCAATCAATTCCCTATACCCTTTTCTAAGGTAAAGGAAGGAAGGAAGATTTTCTTGACAGTAAACAGAAAAGCACCTCCAATGGTGAAATTACCTGAAATTACAGATAAATCAATTCGTCATATTCGTGCTATTTTTGAAAATTTAGATATAAAAATAAACAAATTGATTCCGCGTCCCGGTCCAAATCAAGGGTTGGTATTAGAAATTCGTTATCATGATAACCCGTTATCCGATTTTGCTTCCATACCTAAAGGCGCATCCGTTGATGTCGTTGTTTCTGATGGAATGCTAGGTAATAATGTTTTGCTTCCCGATTTATTTGGTTTTCCTTTAGATGAAGCAGACTTTATGCTTAAAGGTCTTAATTTAAATTTAGTGGATCCACTTAAGATTCCTGCTGGTGTAGACACTACAGGTCAAGACATTTTCGTTATACACCAAGACCCATTACCTGGCACTAAATTACAATTAGGAGAATGGGTTAAATTATGGATCGATATTAAAATAGACTCCGTTTATTATCGTCAACGACCTGACAGTTTAAGGGCAGACATACGAATGGATGAACTTTAACCATCAATGAATAGATAAGTTCCTTTATGAATAAAATCTTTCTGACACTGACATGCATAGTGATGTCAATTTCCTCTTTTGGACAATTGCAACAACGACCAATACCTCATGTGAAGGAAAGCGACAAAAAGCACATTGGAGCTCGAACAGAAGCGGGGCCTCTCCCACTTCCATTTTGGGATGATTTTTCCACCTCTAGAGAAACACCTGATCCTGAAAAATGGATAAATAGTGAAAACGTATGGATAAATGATGCTCAAGGGATAAATCCTCCTACCATTATGATGGCGTCATTTGATGGATTACAATCTAATGGCAAACCTTATTCTTTAGATAAAACTAGTGATGGATTAACCGATGTACTCACAAGCGCCCCTATTGCTCTAGGTGCTTATGTCGTTTCCGACAACGTCTACCTCAGCTTTTATTTACAAGCAAGGGGGAATGGAGAAATCCCGAATGACAATGATAGTATTCAGGTTGAAATGAAGGACAATGAAGGGGCTTTCCAATGGAAATGGAGCGTCAAAGGTTCATCGGTTAGATTAGATACTTTTGATATTGTTACAATCAAATTAGAAGATCCTGCGCTGTTTCATGACGATTTTCAATTTAGAATTCGGAGTTTTGGAAGACAATCAGGCGCTTTTGACGCTTGGCATATCGATTATGTTTACATGAATCATAACGTCACTGACTTTAATTTCCCTGATAGGAGTTTGCAGAAAAAGCCATCTTCTATTTTTAATCGTTATTGGTCTATTCCCATTTCTCATTTTAATGAACTTCCGGGGCCCTACTTAGCTTACTCTAATTCTTCAGGATATAATCTATTTGATAAACTACAACCATCAAATTTCTCTATAATCGCAACATTGGAAAACTTGCAGCCTGATTTAAGTTACACCATTACCAAAGATACTTTAGCAGATGAGATATTCTCATCGTTTCCGAATCCTTTAATCACAGGAATCAGACAAGTCCCCCTGATTGCAAATAAGTTATTAAATCCTGCAAAGGTAATGAGTGACACTCTCACCAAAATAAAGGTAGCTCTATTCATGAATACCGATGACAACACGGCTCCTGACTACGATCCTTTAGTTTACACCCCACTCGACTTTAGAATTAACGATACTATTTATACTGAACAAATTTTACAGGATTATTACGCGTACGATGACGGCAGTGCTGAATATGCGGCGGGATTAAATTACACAGGCGATTTGGTGGCGTATAAATTCGGTATGTCAATACCTGAAAAGGATACCATTGTTGCCGTGGATATGTATTTCCCAAGTTCTGGTAGTGAAGGAACTCAATTAATGGATTTAATGGTTTGGTCCAACAACAAAGGGAAGCCAGGGTTTGTACTGCATCAAGAGCCCCTTTCTCTGAGACCTTCCGAAGGAGTAAACGTCTTTAGCAGATACGAATTAAATAAAGCAGTCGTGGTACAAGACACCTTTTTCTTAGGATGGAGACAAGCAAGTGCCGGGAACATGGATATTGGGTTAGATAAAAATAACGATACCGGAGATTTAATATATTTTAATTTAGATGGTAGTTGGCTACAAAATACCTCCGTAGAAGGTAGCTTGATGATTCATCCCGTATTCGGAAATGCGGACATAATTTCAAGTATAGAACCAGGCCCTGCTTCAATCGCGGTATATCCAAACCCGACTAACGGACTCCTATTTTTTGAACGAGAAGTATCAAATATCACTATTTTGGATACACAGGGTAAGATTTTATTCCAACAATTGGGAATTCCTGTTCAAAAAATTGATTTGGAATCTATTGATAATGGCATTTACATTCTTCGATTCGAATCAGAAGGAAAGCTCACTACAAAAAGATTGATAAAATTATCCAATTAACCTTTTTGGACCTTTTGTTTATTCACCTTACGCACCCATAAAAACCAAAGGAAAAATACGGCACTGTAAATTATACCTGTAAATAAATACTTATGGGTAAAATACAAATAAGCCTGATAGCGCTCAGCAACTACAAAAAGAATGGCAATTCTTAAAATATTTGATAGGTGAATGATTAATATTCCCATCAAAATAAACCAAACCGTTGATTTTAGTTCGCCTTTATACGCTATGATAAAAGAAAGGAAAAGAATCATCACGTTCACTCCATTACATCCTTCATACGCATTCAGAATGATATCCTTGTCTAAGGCCATCCAAACTAACTGATCACTTGGGTAATATTCAAAATCTAGCCCATTGTAAAATAGTCCCAAGAAACTGATGGTGTTATCCACCACAAAATAGGTAATAGGATCAGCGATGGGGCTAAAGCTTTCAAAATAAAAGCCATAAAGGATATTGAGAACAAAATATAATCCCAAGAACTTAGCCAAGAAAAATAATGATGGTTTGTATTGTTCAAGCATTTTAAAGAAGTCTACATGTTGGCGTGAAGTACGTTATTTTTTCACGAACCTTTCTGTTTTATTTTGAAATTTAACAAAATACTCTCCTGGTTTTAAATCTTGTAAATAAACACTTTCTCCAAAACCAGACGTAATTATCCTGTCATAGCTATCTCTAATTACATATTCGCAAGATTGAGAGAAATTTAAATTGGTAGTAACTACATCAGGAAAGATATAAATAGGATCTGTGGTACTTGTATAAGCAATTTCTTCTGAAAACACTTCCGCACCTTCAAGAGGTGAATAAATAATCCGATATTTATTTTCTCCACCTGCATGCTTAGGTTCTATTGAATACTGATTTCTACCCAACTCACCTTTAGCCGAAACGGTTGCAACTACTTCCCAAGAAGTGGACATATCTACATTAAACGTTTCTTGCTCAACTTTAAAATTACCCGCTATGACCTCCCCTTCAGTAATCCATTCTACTGAATTATTGGTCGCAAATGAATTAACAAAATTAAAGCGTGTTGCAAAAGTTAATACCTGTGGATTCACAACAACGGGGGTGCAATCATCATTGTATATAATTCTGATTTCAATCTTTTGCCCTAATGGAATTCTTTTAAAGCTAATATTCACTGCCGAAGCTTGGGGCTGATCAACAAATTTCGTCCCATTAACCCAAACAGATTGAATGCAGAATGAGTTAGTAGTCGGGTTAAATGGATTTCTCACAAATAAATCTTTACCTGAATTTATTCCATGTAAAATCATTTCCCCACCCTTTACAAAGACCGAGCAAAACAAAAAGAAAATCACAAAGATCATTCTCATATTCAAATGTATAAAATTACCGTGTATATTGTGCAAAACTTTTACTAAACACAGAATTTTTGGAACCAAATAGTACAATTTCACTAAGCGGATTTGGTGGAATCGCCCTAGTAATTTTCTTAATTGTTTATTTTCTTGGAGCACAAAACACAATCATTCCGATTTATAAAGCATTTACAAAAAGATTTATCAACCCCTATTTATTTTATGTAGATCTAAAGCCAAAATACAAAACTATTCTTCAAGAGCACTTTCTTTATTATCGTTTATTAAGTAAAGAAAATCAGCATATTTTCAAAAAAAGGTTAGCCAAATTCCTTGCACTAAAAGAGTTTGTGCCACGTGGTGAGTTAACGCAGGTATCTGATGAAATGAAAACCTTAATTGGAGCATCCGCCATTCAGATCACTTTCGGCCATCCTCATGTGTATTTCGAGCAATTTGAAAGAATTTTAGTATATCCTGATGCCTATTATTCTGAAATTACTCAACGATATCATTACGGAGAAGTCAACCCCAGAGGTTTCATTATTTTATCTTGGAAAAATTTTATTGAGGGTTATTTAAATCATGATAATGGAAGAAATTTAGGTCTACATGAAATGGCACATGCCCTTCACATAGAAAATTCAATTAATAATGAAGAGTATGATTTTCTCGATTTTGATATTCTTAAAATGTGGAATAGAATGGCCTTAGATTATATTGATCGAATACGAGATGGAGAGAACTCATTCTTTCGTGATTATGGTGGTACGAATCGCCATGAATTCTTCGCGGTAATGATTGAAAACTTTTTTGAACGGCCTGCTCAATTCAAAGAATACGATCCCGATTTATATCGCGTAGCTTGTGGGTTAATGAATCAAGACCCCCTATTGTTATTGCCCGCGTCTTAATTAAATAATCTGCTTTAATTCGTGTAAAGAATTTATTTGAAAATCCGCAAATTCAAAGTCATTGTGGCGCTTTACCCCTACTGTTTTCATACCCAGTTTTTTGGCGGGTATGAGGTCTCTATCACGGTCACCAATCATCCAGCTAGATGTTACATCGATATTGAATTTGGCGATTGCCTTTTCAAATAATAAGGTTCCTGGCTTTCTACTCAATGACTTGGATTGATCTGGGTGATACGGTGAATAATAAATTTTACTAAAGGCATTTTCGCAACTTTCTTGTAATTTTTTATGACAGGCATTCATTTGATCCCGGTTATATATTCCGCGAGAAAGCCCGGCTTGATTCGTAATAACAATTAATAAATAATTTTTTTTCTTTAAATACGCCACCGTTTCTGGCAAATCAGGGTAAATTTCATAGGATTCTACGTCATATACGTAGTTTGGACTATCGTAATTAAGTACCCCATCTCGATCAAAAAACACAGCTTTATTCATAAACCTTGAACTTTTGAATTGTAAAGTTGACATATTTTAAGATATTTACGCCCTAATTACAATAAAATTGAACGATTCGCTTGTCATAATACCCACGTATAACGAAAAGGAAAACATTGAACTTATCATTAAGGCGGTGTTTTCACAAACGCATCCGTTTGATATTTTAATTGTAGATGACAACAGTCCAGACGGTACTGGTGAATTAGTGAAGGCGATTCAAGAGCAGATAACAGACACCCCATTTGAAAACCGGTTACATCTGCTTACACGAGAAGGTAAATTAGGGCTCGGGACTGCCTATATTGCTGGATTTAAATTTGGGCTTCAAAAAGGATACACCTATTTAATTGAAATGGATGCCGATTTTTCCCATGATCCTAAAGATTTAAATTTACTGAGAGAAACCTGCGCAGAAGATGGCTTTGATGTTTCCATTGGAAGTCGTTATATCAGCGGTGTAAACGTCGTAAATTGGCCATTAAATCGCGTGATCATGAGTTATGGCGCAAGTATGTACGTTCGGATGGTACTTGGTATTCAACTAAAAGACAGCACTGCAGGGTTTGTTTGCTGGCATCGAAGTGTTCTTGAAAGAATGGATTTGGACAAAATTATCTTTGTTGGATATGCCTTTCAAATCGAAATGAAGTATTTAGCCGTTCAATTCGGTTTTTCATTAAAGGAAGTGCCCATCATTTTCAAAGACAGAATTCGCGGAGTATCAAAAATGTCTATTTCTATTTTTAAAGAAGCTGTGCTCGGAGTCATCAAATTAAAATTCGATTCCATGTTTAATCGACTTCCCGACCGACAAAGGAAATAATCTAGACTCCAATAGGTGAAGGGGTAAAACACAATACCAAGATAATTAGACTCACCCAACCCAATATTATTCGGGGCATACTCAATCTATTTTCGATATCTGATGGGGGATGATGAATCCCTATGAATCGACCTATTAGTAGTCCAAAAAGCAACAATCCTGAATATCCTTCAATATGAGGAAAGGCCCAATTCACTAAAAATTGAGAAGTAAAAATAACCATAGCAGCAAGTAGCCTGTTTTGTGTCGTCCAGCCTGTTCCCAACAAACAGATATATAGGAAATAAACATACAAAGGCAAGATCCACATCAACTCATTTATGGGTGTTTTTATGGTAACAATTCCTATTCCATTATAAAAAAGCCAACCAAAAAAAACAGTCATGGCTATCATGCTATGTCCCTTCCTACCGAATAGGCCATAAACCACATGCCCACCATCCAACTGACCCACAGGAAGTAGATTTAATGCAGTGAAAAACAACGCTAGAAATCCTGCAAACAGCATGGGGTAATGCGGGTATTCGTACACATTTGGGATTTTAGCTTGGTCGCTTTCGGGTACAACGTACTTCTCGAGTAATTGAATCATTAGGCTTTTAGTAACATGCGTAATGGCCCCTTTATACATTGGAGAAAATACCGTATCGGGTAACAATTCATATTCCCTTTCAGAAACATACTCCTTGATCATTTCCTTGGTAACTGTTGTATCTTGATCATACACGTATTGATCCCAATTATCACCGAAATAGGTGTATTCCGGGTGGATGTCGGTTACATACGAACGTTCAGGAAGATGAGTGTAACCAAAAACTAATACCAACATTGCAATAACAAATCCCGCCAACGGACCCGCAATTCCGATATCGAAATTCATAGTGGTAGATTTTACCCGTTCCTTCAATCTAATAATCGCCCCTAAAGTTCCTATAAAACCTGGTAACGGTGGAAGGGGAATGTAGTAAGGCAAGGACGTTTTAATTTTATAATAACGAGCGGCAAAATAATGCCCGAATTCGTGAAAAGTAAAAATTAGAAGAAATGGAATGGAGAACCATAAACCATTTTTTATTTCACTAAAATCCAGTGAACCAAATACCAAGAATCGGCCAAAACGCCATTCTGCACCAGCTATAGTAGTGGTGATAAGAGTTGCTAAAAATAATGAAAGATGAATGAGGTATTGTTTGCTTTTATTCATTCCAGTAAGTTAACCATTGATCTGGCGATTTTATTTGAATTGCATTCATTCCAACCGAAAGAGCAGCATTGACATTTTCAAGCGTATCATCTAAAAATACAGATTCTTCAGGATTCAAATTCCCTTCACTTAAAACGTGGTTATAAATGTCCTTTGAAGGTTTCCTTAAATTTATTTTATGGGAATAAAAGGTTTGATGAAACAGATCATCTAATTGATTGACCCCGGTAGAGTTTCTCAGTATTTGATTAAAAGCCACTTCATGGATGGCATTGGTATTACTTAACAAATATACCCGATACTTTTCCGAAAGCCATTTAATTCTGCTGATCCTACTCACAGGGATAATTCCCAACATTTCGTTCCATGCAGCATCAATTTCTTGTTTTTGAAGAGGTATTTTCAAATATTCAGCCATTTTTACTCTAAATTCCTCATCTGAAATAAGACCCATTTCATAATCGAATAAAAAGCGTTGATCTAAGTACGAATTAATGATCTCTTGGGTAGGAATTCCAGACAATTTGCTAAAAGCATGAAACGTCCGATCCATATGTAAATCGATGATTACACCTCCAAAATCAAAAATAATATTTTTTAAATCTGCCACTTGCCAAAAAACTAGGTACAAATATGAATAAACGTCACTGATTTGCAAAACTATCTGAGAATCAATCAGAACAAATCAGATTTCAAAATTTATTTATAGAATCTACTCCTTCAAAAGTGAAAAATAATTAAAAATGATAAATATTAAAATGACAAATTTTGAAATAATTGAATCATTTGATTAATATTGCACTCCTAAATTCAACCCCGAGTTGAAAAGGGCCTATAGCTCAGTTGGTTAGAGCACCTGACTCATAATCAGGTGGTCCCTGGTTCGAGCCCAGGTGGGCCCACTAAAAAGCCACGCTGAGCGTGGCTTTTTAGATTTTAGATTTTAGATTTTAGAATTTAGAATTTAGAATAATCCCGAACCATAACCATCTCCAATTTATTCCTTTATAAATTCGTTACTTTTTGCATTTCTTCAATTACCTGTTCCAATTCATCAATAGAAGTATTGATGTATGCAGTTACTAATTCTTCGTCAAATTCTGCGTTTTTGGTTTCCTGCAATATCATTAGTCCTTTCAATCGGCAAAAGGCTCCTCTAAGTGTGTGTGAGTTGTGAAATGCATATTCTTTAAGTTGTTTGTTTTTCATCACAAGATTAGCCGTCTTTTCATCAATAGCCTTTTCCAGATTAATATTCCACGATTTGTACGCCTGCCTCATCATCTGATTTTTATTATACATCTGGTTAAATATTGCCAACAAACCAAAGGTGATCGTATTCAAAATAAACCAGAACATCACACCCTTTCTTGTGATTGATGTAGCTATATGTTGAATTTCGGTAACTGCATTTCTATCAAAATAAAATAGAAAATCTATATAATAAAGAACGCCCACCAGCGAAAGTCCCATCATCAATAAAAACGACACCTTTTCAACTTCAAATGAAAACAACAATTGTATAATCATGGAAGTCGTAATAATTGCCAAACCATAAGTAAAGTAATAACTCGATTGGGTGCCTAGGAGAATTGGAAAAAGCACCACTGACGAAGTCCATACAATTAAAAATAATACACGCCCAAAGAAGGATTTTCCTTTAAAATTTAAAAAATGTGAAAATGCAATTACAACTAACAACAAAATAGAGTACCAAACACCAGGATTAAATGATATGAATCCAATGTAAAGTGAGGGTAAATCCCATAACATCGTAACTAAAGTCGAAAAGAAAAAAACTGTATAAATAATATTGGAAATCGCAATTTTAAGTCTTAGATGACTAGTATCTGCATGGTTCGTTCCCGCTTTTAACGCCAATGACGCATTTAGCACAAACCGATTATACAATTCACGCAGGAAATTATCACTTTGTTTAAACCAATTTAACGCTTGGTTAATTTCAGTAAAAATGTGTTCATGAATATTATACAAGGAATCAGAAAAAATAGTAGGATTTAATATTGCTCCGACATCATATTTATCTAAAATTAGCCAGGCGATTTTTTCGAATTTCCTTAATTGGATAAAATCCTTCGTAACCTCGTTATTTCCAGATTCATGAATTTCTAACCACAAATTTAAAGGCAATACGATAATCAAATTTTTAGTAGAAGAGGATTTCGCGGATTCAATAGCTAATATCATTACCTCCGTCAAGGAATCAACATTGAATTTGGGAAAGAGGGAAAGTTCAATGCAATCACTTAAAGTAGAAATACTAAAATTCTGATTTTCTTTTAACATAAAAATCTATTCGAATCAGTATAAATAAATGAAATACATTAGAAGTTAACATTAATTTAATTACCTACATATTCATTTAATAAAAACAAGTTACATTTTTATTATGAGTTGAATTATAGGAATAAAACTAATATGTGTAATTTGTTGTGATCTGCAACAAAAACCGAGAATTAGGGGGTAGACAAAATTGTAATTGGAGTTAACGGAGAAGCAAGATTGTTTTTCAAAATTTCAATTGGTAAATAAATACTAAATACCGTTGGATTCGCATTTCTTTCAAGAACGATTTTCCCATTCATACGTTCGGCTGCTAGTTGGGCTAGATAAAGTCCTAGCCCTGTACCGTGATTTTCTGCAGCTACAAAGAATAAGTCAAAAACTTTATCCTGAACATTCTGATCAATTCCAGTACCATTATCCAATATGACAATCTTTACTTTATCCTGATGCCTCATAACCTTAATCTCAATCTTGGATTCATTTTCTGGCTCACTAAAGTAGTTAAAACTATTTTCAAGAATTTTTTCAAGAATGATATCCAGAAAATACTTATCTAAAAAAACATTTTCTGCTTCAGGTTGAATATGTATTGAAACCTTTATTTCAGAGTAAAAAGGCAACTTTTTAAATTGCTTTAAGGCAGTTTTGATAAAAGTCTCCAAATGAATTTCTTCTGGCTGAACATCTTGATTTCTAACCTTATCAACTTGAAGAAGTTTTGAAAGTGTTGTAGTAAGTCCCTTGGCTGTCCCTTCTATATTATCCAAGTACTCTTCCATTTGAACAGGAGAAGCTCCTCCCTTTATCTCAATTTTAGCTAAATTTGTTAATCCAATCAACGTGCTAAGCGGACCACGAATATCATGTGAAGTACGATAAATCAGATGGTCATAATCTCGGTGAGACTTAGCTAAATCGACATTTCGTTTTCTTAAATCGCGCGTTTTTGCTAAAATTTCAGACTGTAATTTTACCTTCACCCTTTTATTTTGGATTCTAACTCTAATAAGCAAAACGATGATGATAATAAATAGAAATGCTACGATCCCGACTAGTAAACTGATGGTTTGAGTTCGTTTTAGTTCCAAATCCTTTTGTTGAATGATCGCTTGCGCTTCCCTTTGCTTAGCATCCAATAATATATTTCTGATATTATTGGCCATCTTTTCATTAAACAAAGAATCCTTAATTGCACTAAATTTCTTACTGTACTCTATGCTTTTATTGTATTCGCCAGTTAATTCGTAATAGTTAGAAAGCAATTCAAAAATATTCTTCTTCAGTTTTTTATCGTCAGAATTGGTAGCATACAATTCCGCTTCCATTAAATGAGAATAAGCAACGTTTAATCTATTTTCCGTAATCGCAATATCCGCCAAAATATAATTGCACTCAGCAACGATTTGCAAATCCTCCATTTCCTGCGCACCATTAAGAGCTTCATTGATATAAATTAACGATTCTTGATACCTTTTTTGCACAAAACTACAATAGCCTAAATTAAAATTAATCTTATTTATCATTCCAGGAGCGCAATCAATCTGATTACACAATTCCAGATTTTTCCGAAACACATCCTTTGCTGCCTCATATTCGGACAATTCCAGATACGCAACACCCAAATTCAAATAGGTAATATCCAATAAATCGAGGATATCATTTTTTTGAATGATCTCAACAGACTGTAAAAAATACTTAATCGCTTCAGCATTGTTTAAAAGGTAGGTATAAATAGTACCTATATTATTTAATGAAATTGCCTGGTCCTTTACCAAATCATGCGTTTCAGCAACTTCCAACGATTTAAAATAACTAGAAAGGGCACTATCATAATAATCATTGGCTTGAAAATACAACCCTATATTATTATTAAAGATTACTTCGCGTTTA
This sequence comes from Cytophagales bacterium, assembly GCA_024643485.1. Classification (GTDB taxonomy): domain Bacteria; phylum Bacteroidota; class Bacteroidia; order Cytophagales; family Cyclobacteriaceae; genus JAHEMU01. Next base: position 1,933 of record JAHEMU010000032.1, on the reverse strand, counting down.
AATGATTGATTTTTGCGTGCGTATTCCAAGCCTAAGATATCGTAACGATGGGCTGAATCGTACGCCCCTCTCTGCACATAAAAATACTGTAATCCATAACATGCATTTTCAGTGAATACAGGATGATTATGTTTTATTGAAAGATTGAATACCTTTTTAATATACTCGAGTGCTTTATCCGGATCAGAACCACGCGTCATTTTGGTGAGTTCATAATAGATAGAATCATGTACTCGCTCAGGTTCAGAAGATAACGCATTAGTTAATTCCTCTAAAGATTGACTTACAGCTACTTGAGAAAGGCCTACAAAAAATAACAGACAAAAAAGCTTATACATTTATGCAAAAAATCGTGAATAAAATCCATTACATCCACCATGTATAAACGACACACCAAAAATCTTGAATTACAAAGAAAACCAAAGCATAGAAGTAATGAAAATAAAACTTAAACTAATTTTAACTTTAATTTATAAAGTTTAATATTGAAACATCACATGGTAATTAATTTCGATTTTTAGCTTTATTTCTATATATTAAACTTCTTTTTCTAATTATTCTACTATTAAATCCAATTAACATTACTCATGTACTTTTAAGTACAAAACTTGCATATCAAATATCAATTTAATACATTTACTTTGGAGTATTATAACATTATCAACCAAATAACTTACTATAATGAAAAAATTACTCCAAATCCTAGCAATCGCATTCGTATTAGCAACCGCATTTACAGCATGTTCTGAAGAGCAAGTGACTCCAGATTTAGGAACAAAAGGACACTTAGAAACAGCAAGAAACAACGATGGTTGGTAATAGCCAACCTTTCTTGAACTGCTTTATCCCTCTGGGATAAAAAGAACAACCCCACCAATTTGGTGGGGTTGTTCTTTTTATAGCCTAATATAATACCATTTGATTTCTTACCTATATTTTCACCATCCAACCGAAAGGATCTTCGATTTTCCCAGTTTTTATATCATCTAGCATACTTTTTATTCGATTTGACTTTTCCCGAGAAGGAACAGGAGGCAATTCATAATCTACACCTTCGAAGCCAATATGCGATAAATGCGTAACTGTAGCTGCCGTCCCTACACCAAAGGCATCGTTTAATCTTCCTTCTTTAAGGGCCGTTACAATTTCATCTACAGTCACTTTACGTTCCACAGTTTCATATCCAAGATGACGAGATATTTGCAAAACACTATCTCTAGTAATTCCTGGTAAAAAAGTATCTGTCAATTCAGGTGTCACAATTTTACCATCAATTTCAAATATTAAATTCATGGTACCCGCCTCTTCAATATATTTATGCTCCCGCCCGTCGGTCCATATAATTTGCTGATATCCTTCTTTTGTGGCCAGTTTAGTAGGATACAAAGCCCCAGCATAATTACCTGCCGCTTTTGCATACCCTGTTCCACCCTTCACTGCGCGAGCATATTCCATTTCAATCTTCACCTTTACAGCTTGTGAATAATACGAACCTACCGGACTCGTAATAATCATGAAGTTAAAATACTCTGAAGTCTTTATTCCAATATATTCTTCACTCGAAAACATGAATGGTCGTATATATAATGAAAAACCATCTCGATCTGGAACCCATGCTGAATCTAATTTCAGTAAATTAGTCAACCCCTCCATAAAAACTTCCTCGGGTAATTCAGCCATACATAATCTAGCGGCAGACTTATTTATGCGTTTCCAATTATCTCTAGGACGAAATAATGCGACTGAACCGTCTGCATGTTTGTAAGCTTTCATTCCCTCAAATACAGAAACTCCATAATGCAAAGCCTGGTTTGCAGGGCTTACACTAATATTTCCGTAAGGAAGAATATTAAATTGCCCCCAACCGTCTTTATTATAAACTGCTTTAAACATATGATCGCTATACAATTTCCCGAATTGCACATTATCCAAA
>JAHEMU010000328.1 GCA_024643485.1 Cytophagales bacterium | reverse complement strand
GAACTCCACTTTCTGTTTTGCAAGGCACATTGGAGGTATTATTGCGTAAACCGAGAACGGAAGCCGAGTATAAAGAAAAAATCGAGTCTTCCTTGAAAGAAATCGATAGGATGTCTAATATTACAAATGAACTACTCGAGATTGCTCGTTTAGACAGCAACCCACCACTGACTAAAAAAGATGAAGTCGATTTAAACACACTAGTTAACCAAATATTGGAACAAAACAAAACTAAAATCCTTTCTAAAAGTATTCAAATTGTCTATCCTCCTTCCAAAATTGGTGAATTCAAAATCAACGCCTTTTATACGAATTTGATTTTTAACAACATTTTATCGAATGCGATAAAATACTCTAATCCAGGCGGTAAAATCCATGTTTACCTTAACAATCACAATAATAGTCCATCAATTACAATTGAAGATTTTGGAATCGGAATCGCCAAGGATGATTTGAATCTTATTTTTAATCCATTTTTTAGATCTAATTCTCTCGATCACAAACTTATTACAGGTGAGGGTTTAGGGTTATCAATAGTCCAAAAGGCAGCCAAAGCCATTGGCGCGAAGATTAATATAGATAGTGAACTTGGAAATGGAACTAAAGTGACTGTCATTTTTTAATCGAATCTTAAGGCAAATTATACTCTCAACGATTTGTATCATACTACTTTTGAGGATACAAATAATACAAATTTAAAATGATAGAAAAAATCATTCAGGCGAGTATCAATAACAAACTCATCGTAATTCTTTTTACGATTATTATAACAGGATTTGGAATATACTCTTTAATGAATATTCCGATAGGTGCTGTTCCTGATATTACCAATAATCAAGTACAAGTGATAACTACTTCACGAAACTTGGCGACTCAAGATGTTGAGAAATTCTTAACGTATCCCGTAGAACTGGAAATGGCGAACCTACCAAACGTGAAAGAAATTCGATCCATTTCAAAATTTGGTTTGTCTGTTGTGACAATAATATTTGATGACGAAATAGGTACTTACCTACCAAGACAATTGATTGCTGAAAAGATAAAAACTGCCGAGGAGAAAATTCCAGCTGGTTTTGGAAAACCATTCATGGGGCCAGTAACTACAGGATTAGGCGAGATTTATCAATATATAATTGACGTTGATCCAAAATACAAAAATGATTATTCAATAACTGATTTGCGTACAATTCAAGATTGGATTGTTAAGCGGCAATTATCTGGAGTTCCTGGAGTAGTTGAAGTAAATACTTGGGGAGGATTATTAAAGCAATACGAGGTAGCCGTTAATCCTGAACAAATTCGTGCAATGGGAATTTCGATTACTGATATTTTCTCAGCACTAGAATCAAATAACAGTGTTGCAGGTGGAGGATATATTGAGAAAGGAGATCAAAGTTATTTTATACGTGGTGAGGGATTAGCAACAAGCATAGAAGATATTGAAAATATAGTCGTAACAACTAGAGATGGCTTGCCTATTTTCATAAAAAATATTGCTACCGTGGGTTTTGGAGCTGCGAATCGTTTTGGTGCCATAACGGCTAATGGTCAAGGTGAAAAGGTTTTAGGTCAAGTTATGATGCTAAAAGGTGCCGATTCGAAAAAAGTAATAGATGCAGTTGTTAAAAGAGTTGAAGAAATGCAATCTTCCCTTCCAAAAGGTATAAAAATCAACGCATTTCTTGAACGGAGTGAGTTAATTGCTAAAACGACATTTACTGTTTCTGAAAATTTAATTCTTGGGTGTCTAATAGTAATTTTTGTTGTTATTCTCTTATTAGGAAACATACGTTCTGGGCTGGTTGTCGCATCGGTGATACCACTTTGCTTATTCTTTGCTTTAGGCCTCATGAATATTTTTGGTGTAGATGCAAACCTCATGAGCCTCGGAGCTATCGATTTCGGCATTATCATCGATGGGGCTGTAATTATCGTTGAATTTATTGCCTTTAAGATCACAGCTGAACGAGCAAATATTTTGAAATTGCCAAAATCTGAACGTGCAGCATTAATAGATAAGGTAACATTCCTTGGAACCACTAAAATGATGCGGTCAGCCATTTTTGGACAGATAATTATTATTATCGTTTTTATACCAATTCTTTCATTAATAAGTGTAGAAGGCAAAATGTTTAGACCAATGGCATTGGTATTCTGTTTTGCACTAATTGGTGCAATGATATTCTGTTTCACGTATGTGCCCGTTATGGCTTCACTATTTTTAAAACCTACGGATCCTGAGAAAAAGAACATTTCAAATAGATTAGTTAATGGTTTAGGAAGGATTTATAAGCCTGCTATAATTTGGGCTCTTCGTTCCAAGAAAATCGTTTTAACAGGAGCATCCGTTTTATTAATTCTCGTATTCTTTCTTTTTTCTAAAATGGGTGGTGAATTTGTTCCAACTTTGGATGAAGGTGATTTGGTTATACAACCCGTATTAAAAACAGGGACATCCTTAACCCAAACGATAGAAACACTAACTAAAATGGAGAAGATTATAGTTAGTTTCCCTGAGGTGGTGCAAGTTGTATCAAGAGTAGGAGCTGCTGAGGTACCTACGGATCCAATGTCAATGGAGGAAAGTGACGTCATCGTGAAATTAAAACCAATTGCTGAATGGAAGACTGCGCACAGTAAGGATGAACTAACAGACAAGTTTAAAGCTGCTTTAATGGACTTGCCTGGGATTGAATACGAGTTTACACAGCCCATCGAAATGCGCTTTAATGAGCTCATTACTGGCGTTCGTGCGGATTTAGCAATTAAAATATTTGGTGAAGACCTTGACGTTTTAGCTAAAAAGGCGAACGAAATTGAAAAAGCAATAAAAAATGTTGAAGGAGCATCTGATATTTCTGTAGAAAAAGTAGCGGGATTGCCACAAATGACCGTTAAATATGATAGGGCCAAAATTGCCATGTATGGTGTGAACATTAGTGATTTAAATAATATTCTAACCATGGGATTTGCAGGAAAAACTGCTGGAACCTTATTTGAAGGAGAAAAACAATTTGATCTTGTCGTTCGATTCGACGAAAAACATAGAAAAGACATTTCAAATATTCAAACCACCTCAGTTCAAATGCCCAATGGAAGTGTGCTACCCTTAAGTGAGTTTGCCGAAATCGAATATACCAAAGGTCCTGCAAAAATTTCCCGAGACAATACTAAAAGAAGAATTGTAATTGGTGTTAACGTTAGAAACCGCGACTTGGAATCTGTTGTAAAAGATGTTCAAAAGATTATTGAAACAAAAATAAAAATACCAACAGGTTACACTGTCGAATATGGAGGGCAATTTGAAAATTTAAGATCGGCTCGAAGTAGATTAATGGTAGCTGTCCCAATAGCATTAATATTAATCTTCTTCTTGCTTTATTTTGCTTTCAATTCGATTAAAGAAGCATTGATGATTTACAGTGCTATACCACTTTCCGCTGTAGGTGGTGTCCTCTTACTTTATATTAGAGATTTGCCATTCAGCATTTCGGCTGGGGTCGGATTTATAGCTTTATTTGGAATAGCAGTTTTAAACGGAATAGTCCTAATCGAACAATTTAAGGAGTTGAA
>JAHEMU010000327.1 GCA_024643485.1 Cytophagales bacterium | reverse complement strand
GGCGGCTTGCGAGGATGGGGAAATACGTGTGTGGACAACAAATTCAGACATTATGGCAAAAAATATGTGCGACAAGTTGAGTAGAAATATGACGTTGGAAGAATGGGAAATTTATACGTCAAACGATATTCCTTTTATGAATACTTGTGTGGATAAATTAATTGAGAGATAAAAGAATGACCATAAAAAAGATTCTTTTAACGTTTTTACTTTCTATCATTTTTTACGTTGGTTATAGTCAGGTGGATGGCCCTTGCCAGGAAAGCCTTGATAACGCCAATGAAGAATTTGAGCATGGCCACTTTTATCAAATAAAAGCAATTTTAGACGGTTGCTTAAATCGTGGATTTACAAAAGAACAAAAGATTCAAGCTCATTTTTTATTAACTCGTACTTTTCTATTTTTGGATAAACCGGATAGCGCAGAATATCATTATTTAGAGTTTTTGAAATTAAATCCTCTATTTAAAATTGATGAGGAAAAAGACCCTATTGATATCGTTTATTTAAGTGAAAAATTCACTACTACACCTCTTATAAGTCTGAATTTTAGAGGAGGAACAAATTTTAACCACCTCACTGTATTTAATCAACAGTATGAGGGGTACTCTCAAAATAATGGTCAATATAAGCCTGGTTGGGGATTTAACTTGTCCTCTGGGATTGAAGTTCATTTAAGTGATTTCTTTTCTGTTGAAATTATCCCAGGCTTCCATTTAAAACAATGGAATTATAGAAATGAATTGTTCTTAGATAATTTTACCAGAGAAAATGGAACGGTAGTATTGAGAGGTGATCCTTTGGAAGTTCACGAAACGGAATCTTCTCTGGATCTTCCATTTTATGCAAAATATGTTTTCGACAAACCTGTTTACCAACCCTATGTTTTAGCTGGTGTAGCAGGGCATTTACTTTTAAATTCAGTCCAAGATATTCGATTTATTGATAGAAATGGAGATACATATACTCCAACGGAAGTGCCTCCTTATAATAACCTGAGATTGAGAAGGACACTTAATGCATCTCTAGTTTTTGGAGGTGGTATGCGTTATATGATAGGGCAGAATTTCGTAAATATAGAATTACAATACCTTCCAGGGCTTTTTCAAGGCAATAGAACTAAGCGATATTTTGAAAAAGATGGTGTGTACAATGCATTAACACCATGGGGTGTACCTTTAACTGATAGTGACTTTAGAATAAATACACTTAAGTTGAATGTCGGATTTACAAAACCTATTTATAATCCAAGAAGAAAGGATAAATTTACGGTTCGGAATTTAATCGATTATCTTAAAAATCGGAATGAAGAAAAATAAGTTACATATTATCCTTTTCGTGTATCTATTATCTATGATGGCATGTGATAATGAGAATTCTGTTACTCCATATTATGAGCAGCAATTTGTTCATTATTATGGAATCAATGGAAATCAATATGCTAAAGAATTATTGCAGCTTACTGATGGTTTTTTATTAGTAGGCGAAACTTCTTCTCCAGATTCTTTGCAAGAAATTTATATGGTAAAGACTGATTTTTTCGGTATAGAGACCTGGTCCACTTCATTCGGAACTACATTTAATGACTATTATGGAGGAGTAACGGCTACATCTGCAGGTAATTTTGTTATTTCCATGACTTCAGATTTGGATGAAAAAGGTTTATCAAAAGATTTGACTTTAATAGAAGTTTCAGCAGCTGGGACTGTTCAGCAAAAAATCCAATTACCTTTGTTGGGGTCAAATGAATATTCAAGTGATATCATCGAAATTTCCGGACTATCAACAGGATACCTGATTACTGGTTCAACGGAAGATTCGGTAACAGGCGAGAGTGTTTTAAGTAATTGGAGGTTAGATAATAACTTTGTTAAAGTACCTTTAAGAGATTGGATAACAGATTATGAGTGGGGAACACAGGCTAAGGGTTTATCATTATTCCAAGAAAACAACTCATTTTATTGTCTAGGGTATTCAAATAGTACAATTGATGCACCTACCACTGCCAAAGATTTTAATCCTTATATTTTCAAATTGACAGAGAATGGAATAAATGAAACACCCGTGTTATTGGGCACAGACAATGTAGATGAAACATTACCTTCACTCACTAAAAGAGATAATTATTTAGCATGCGCGTATTTGAGTAGTAATACCATTATTGTTGATGTGGTTACTTTAAGCGGAGTTAAAACTAGTGCTTATACCGTTCCATCTACAAAAAACATTACATTTTCAGATGTGCAATTTGCAGATGAAGGGTTTTATATCATGGGAACCGATGTTTTGACCGTAGATGACCACAACATTTATATATGTAAATTCTCTGGTTCAGAAATTATTTGGGAAAGAGAGTTTGGAGCTGCGGATATTGATACAGGTGCAAAAGGAATGTATGTTCAACCTGACGGTGGCATTGTATTTCTAGGTACTGTAGAATTTGGTCATCAATCTAAATTCGCTTTAATTAAACTTAATAAGGATGGAGATTTAAATCCTTAGGTTAAACATTAATTTTGAGTAATTCGGAATATATTTTATGAGTTTTAAAAAGATAAATAGGTTTGTGTTTTTTATAGTTCTATTGATTATGAACTATTCCATTTCCTATGGGCAATCTATTTTAACTTTAGGATCAGCAAATTCTTGTGTAACAGAATCTCCGGTCACTTTATCTGATATTGTAATTAGAGAATTTAATGACGACGATTTTGGAACTGCTGGTTCAGGGACAACGTCGTTTACCATTGTTATACCTGCCGGATATGAATTTTTCAATACTCCTTCCCCTACCGTTACTTTATTACCAGCATCTTCGAGTGATATATCGGCAATCTCGGTTTTAAGCACCTCAATTTCCGCAATAACTATTCAATTCACCTATAATAATGGAGGAGCAAAAGAATTTGATCAAATTACCATTTCTGGAATTCAGGTTGTTGAAAATGGTGGTGGATCAGGCTCTGTTAATTTAACTAGAAGCGATGCTAATGGTGCAATATTAAATGGGGTCCCTAATAACACCGTATTAGGAACAGCGATTTTCGCTCCAGAATTAGTTTCTGAAGCAGGAAATAATCTAAATATCTGTGATGGAGAAAGTACTGTTATTGGTGGTTTACCTGCTGCTACCGGTGGGTCAAATGCATATTCATATTCATGGTCTCCAACCACAAATTTAAGTAGTTCAACTAATCCAAATCCAACTTTTACTAGCCCAAGTGCAGGTACCTTTAATTATACGCTTACAGTTACGGATTCATACGGTTGTAGCGATTCTGATGTAATCACAATTACAGTAGATGATTTACCCACAGGTACACTAAGCGGAACAACCACAATTTGTGAGGGGGGCTCTACTAATTTAACTTTTAATTTTACTGGAACAGGTCCTTTTGATGTTACTTATTCTGATGGCACTACAAATTTTTCAAAGACAGGAATTGCGGATGGTTTTACATTAGCAGTTTCACCCTCAGCAAATACGACTTATAACCTAGTTTCTGTATCAGATCAAGGTACAACTTGCGACGCAGTTTCGCTATCGGGTACACCCACCGTTTCGGTAACAGTC
>JAHEMU010000326.1 GCA_024643485.1 Cytophagales bacterium | reverse complement strand
AAAGTAATTGACTTGATCGAGCCTTATGCAAAAGGTGGTAAAATTGGTTTGTTCGGTGGTGCCGGTGTTGGTAAAACTGTACTTATTCAAGAGTTGATTAACAACATTGCAAAAGCATATTCTGGACTTTCAGTATTTGCTGGTGTTGGTGAGAGAACGAGAGAAGGTAACGATTTGCTTAGAGAGATGATTGAGTCTGGTATTGTACAATACGGTGACGAATTCATGAAGTCCATGGAAGAAGGTGGATGGGACTTAAGCAAAGTTGATAAAGAAAAATTAAAAGAATCAAAAGCTACATTCGTATTCGGACAAATGAATGAGCCTCCAGGGGCTCGTGCACGTGTTGCATTGTCTGGTTTAACTGTAGCCGAATATTTTAGAGATGGAGATGGAACAGGAAAAGGAAAGGATATTCTTTTCTTTATTGATAACATTTTCCGTTTTACACAAGCGGGTTCTGAAGTATCTGCTTTATTAGGTCGTATGCCATCTGCGGTAGGGTACCAACCTACTCTAGCAACTGAGATGGGAACGATGCAAGAGCGAATTACTTCTACTAAAAACGGATCAATTACTTCAGTTCAGGCGGTTTATGTGCCTGCCGATGACTTAACTGACCCTGCTCCTGCTACAACATTTGCTCACTTGGATGCTACTACCGTACTTTCTAGAAAAATTGCTGAGTTAGGTATTTATCCTGCTGTGGATCCATTGGATTCAACTTCAAGAATTCTTTCTGAAGAAGTAGTAGGTGCTGAACACTACAATTGTGCACAACGAGTAAAAGAGTTGTTACAACGATACAAAGAACTTCAAGATATCATTGCGATTTTGGGTATGGACGAATTATCTGATGAGGATAAAGAAGTAGTACACAGAGCTAGAAGGGTTCAGAGATTCTTATCTCAACCGTTCCACGTTGCAGAGCAATTTACTGGTATACCTGGTGTATTGGTGGATATCAAAGATACTATCAAAGGATTTACAATGATTATGGATGGTGAAATGGATCATCTTCCTGAAATGTCATTTAACTTAGTAGGATCTATCGAAGAAGCTGTTGCTAAAGGAGAGAAATTGTTAGCTGAAGTAGGAAATTAATTCATTATGAATCTGGAAATTATCACCCCTGAAAAGAAAGTGTTTGAAGGAGAAGTAGTTTCAGTTACTTTTCCAGGATCAGACGGTAGCTTTCAAATACTGGATGACCACGCACCCCTCATTTCTGCTTTGAAAGAAGGTGTAATTGTTTACAAGGACAAAAAAAGCGAATTCGAAGTGGAAATCACTGGCGGAATGGTTGAAGTTCTTAACAATATGGTGGTAGTCCTAGCAGAAGGAACTGTAGCATAACAGATTTTAAATCATATAAAAAAAGGTCATTCTTAATTGAATGACCTTTTTTTTATTAGTCTTTTTTTCGAAATATCCGTTTGAACATTTTCTTTTCGAATTCCCAAAAGAATTTAAATCTACCGAAAATACTTCCGTATAAAAGCAAAATTAAATTATAGAAAGGAAGGATAACTATATAATACAGAATTGAAAATATGACTGGAGGATTTTCTTCTTTAAAGAAAAAATGAAGTACCGTAGATTTTAAAGCCAGAACAGTGAATCCCGTTAGAGCAAATACCACCAAAATGATAAGGACCTCATAATAGTTCTTTAAATTCCAGCGGTTTTTAAGTTTTTCAAGAAATTTCATTTGACTTGATTATTATACGCGCCCATCAATTGATTATTACTTAAAGGAGAGTAATACCTTACTTTTTCCTTTTTAACCGGATGAATAAAGGTAATGGAATGTGCATGAAGTGCTATTGAACCCTTTGAGTCGGCATTTTTACCTCCATATTTGACATCTCCTATAATCGGACAATTCATCGCTGCTAATTGTACCCTTATTTGATGAGGTCGGCCGGTTTTAGGCATCACTTTTATTAAGTTCTCCTCGTCACCCGAAATTACCCATTCATAATTTAATTCAGATAATTTCGCCCCATCTTTCATTTTTTTTACCGCTTTGGTAATATTCTTCGCAGGATCTTTAATTAAAAAATTAATCAATTTACCCTCCTGCTGTTGTGGTTTTCCATCCGATAAGGCATAATACACTTTAGATACCTGATCTAAGCGGAACATTTCATTTAAACGGGTTAAACTTTTCGAAGTTCTTGCCAATACCAATACTCCACTTACTGGGCGGTCGAGGCGATGGGGCAAGCCCACAAACACTTGTCCTGGCTTATTGTATTTTCTGGCAATATATTCCTTCGCCCAATCAATAATGGAAGGGTCGCCGGTGGCATCGCCTTGAGAGAGCCATCCAGAAGGTTTATTAATAACCAACAGGTGATTGTCTTCGTAAAGAGGGGTTGGCTGATTCATTAAAATTCTGATGTGAAGTGAAACTCAATATCCTTAAAATTGTCCATAACCATTCCCAACCAAGCTTTTGACTCAGCCATAAAGACTAGCTTTCCATCCTTATCTCTAGCGATATGTCGCGCTTTGGACTTCACGAATTCATTCAGTTTTTCTTTGTTTTTGCTACTTATCCAGCAAGCTTTATATAAGTTAATCGGCATAAAATCTGCTGTTGCGCCGTATTCGTTCTTTAGACGATATTGGATTACCTCAAATTGCAAGATGCCTACTACACCCACCACTTTTCGAGATCCCATTTCAAAAGAGAATAACTGCGCCAAACCTTCTTCCATTAATTGATTCAGACCCTTTTCTAATTGCTTGGTTTTCATCGCATCCTTATTCACTACTTCTTTAAAGATTTCAGGTGAAAAAGAAGGGATTCCTTTAAAAGCTCCAATTGCTTTATCCGAAAGAGTATCCCCAATTTTCAGATTCCCCGTATCAAATAGTCCAATAATATCGCCTGGATAAGCTTCATCTATGGTTTCACGGTCTTGAGCCATAAAAGCGGTAGCATTTGAAAACCGCATACCTTTATTTGTACGATGGTGCAAATAACTATTCCCTCGCTTGAACATGCCTGAGCAAACACGTAAAAAGGCAATTCTATTTCTGTGACGAGGATCCATATTGGCGTGGATTTTAAAAATAAATCCAGAAAAGTCTTTTCCTTCGGGCTCAATAATTTCCAATTCAGTTTCCCTAGAAAGCGGGAAAGGAGCAACCTCAACAAAACAATCGAGTAATTCTTTCACCCCGAAATTATTGACGGCACTACCAAAAAACACTGGAACCACTTCTCTATTTCGATAATCCTCTTTATTAAACTCTGGATATACCGCCTGTATAAGTTCAATTTCTTCTCTTAATTGAGCCGCGGCGTTTTTTCCGACGTATTTATCAAGAGTATTATCATTGAGATCTGCTATTCGAATTCCTTGTTCTTGATTTTTATTTTTAGCTTCAAATAGTATGAGGCTTTTTTCATACATACTATATACTCCTTGAAAGCTTTTTCCCATTCCAATTGGCCAGGAAAGAGGTAAGACATTGATGTTTAGTTTTTCCTCAATTTCATCCAATAATTCAAAAGGATCACGACCTTCCCTGTCCATCTTATTAATGAAGCAAATCACAGGCGTTTTTC
>JAHEMU010000325.1 GCA_024643485.1 Cytophagales bacterium | reverse complement strand
CTACGGGGTCGGGGGATGGTATTCAAAATGGAGCATACTGAAAATTGCCATTTGCAAATTCGAACTTGCAACTTACCTATTCCTCACCCCCTTATTCCCTAACTCCCTCATCCCACCCCATAATCCTCTTAAATGGTACTGGTTCCGGATTCTACGGCTAATGGGGTTTGACCCCTACGGGGTCGAGGGTTATTCATTAATGGGGTGGATGTGAGGTGGTTAGGAAATAGAGTAGTTAGCGGTACCTCCGACCCCGTAGGGGTCATATATAATTAACTAATGAACCAGCAGAAACCCCTCCCACCCCGTAGGGGTCAAACCTCAGCAACCCAACAATATGGATTTGAATTCGGTGTATTCACTAGAAATGTCCGTATAATGTGACTTTCTGTCTAAAAGAGGGATTAACTGATTAGGGATATCTATCGTTTTTCCGATTACAGGTTCAACCGTTTCCCTAAATTTGATAGGATGTGCAGTTTCTAAAAAAACACCTACACGCGTTGGCGTACTGTCAAGATGCTTTTTTAACCCAAGGTACCCAACAGCCCCGTGTGGATCTAATATATAGCCAGACTTATTGAATACAGCCTTAATGGTGTCTCGCGTTTCTTCATCTGTAAAACTATAGCTTATAACTTCTTTTCTCAAATCATCAATAGTTGGGAATAGTGACTGTATCCTAGCTAAATTACTTGGGTCACCAACATCCATCGCATTGGAGATGCTTTTTTTACTTTTAACAGGTGTATACTCTCCTGTTTCTAAATAGTCAGTAAAGACTTTGTTGATATTGGTACTAGCAATAAATTTATCAATAGATAAACCTGTCTGTTTCGCATACAATCCAGCCGTTAAATTTCCAAAATTCCCGCTAGGTACGCTAATTGTAACAGGAAGTTTGGAAGGTAATTGACTTAGTGCGTAGTAATAATAGACTGATTGTGGTATGAATCGTGCAATATTAATGCTGTTCGCCGATGTGACTTTAATTTTTTTACGTAAATCTGTATCTAAAAAAGCCGTTTTAACCAATCGTTGACAGTCATCAAAGTTGCCATCAACTCTTAAAGCAGTAATATTTCCTCCCAAACAAGTCATTTGTTTTTCCTGTAAGTCGCTAATTCTTCCCTTTGGATATAAAATTACAACTTCGATATTTTCTAAATTGTAAAAGCCATGAGCCACGGCACTTCCTGTATCTCCAGATGTAGCAACTATTACCTTTACTTTTTTATTTTCATTTTTAGCAAAGTATGACAAACATCTAGCTAAAAAGCGAGCACCAATATCCTTGAAAGCGAGGGTCGGACCATGATAAAGTTCGAGTGAATAGATGTTTTCGGTTACAGGTGTTAATGGTATCTCAAAGTTAAAGGTGTCATCACAAATTCCTTTGAGTACGTCAGATTCAATTTCTTCAGAAAAATAAGGTAATAAGACAGTGTAGGCAATTTCAGAAAGTGAATTACCTTTAAATTGGTCGATAATTTCACTAGGGAATGATGGGATTTTTGCTGGAATATACAAACCATTATCGTTTGGTAGCCCACTAATAATGGCATCTTTTATAGAATATTGAGTTGACTTATTTTTTGTGCTTATATAATTCATGATAGTATACGGATTCCAATTGGGTTGATTTTTGAAATATAGGTGAGTGCCTCTACGTTATTTTTAGAGAGTAAATTCTTACAATTTGTATTGATTTGTTCACATGTTAATTTGTCGTTGCAAAATGAAAACACAGAAGGACCTGATCCGGAAATATTAAACCCAAAGGAACCATTTTCAAATGATATTTCTTTCATTTCATTATAACAAGGAATTAAAAGTGAACGTTTTGGTTCTGCCACTACATCCTGAATTGAATTTTTAATAATTTTTCGATCATTCATTTGGAATCCATGGACCAACCCGGCTACGTTTCCCCATTGACTGACAGCATCAGTCAATGGAATGAATTCTTTAAGCATCTTTTTAGCCTCAGTTGTTTTTACTTCAACCTGTGGGTAAATAATGCTAATCCAAAGGTCTTTTGGGTAGTTAAGTTTTAAAATATCTAAAGGAGAGTACGATCGCACTAAAATCACACCTCCATATAAAGCTGCCCCCACATTATCAGCATGCCCTTTTCCTTCTACTCCTCCTTCTGCTCTCATAGCAAGTTCTGTCAGTTCTAGGGTGCTAAAAGGGGAATCGAATAGTTCATTTACCGCATAAACGCAGCCTGCTGCGCTTGAGCCACTGGAACCTAAACCACTCCCAGGTTTTATTTTGGATTCAATGGAAATTTCAATCCCTTTTTTACTACCTAATTTCTCGAAGAATAAATTACAGACTATTCCGGCAATGTTTAGGGACGGGTCAAGAGGTAAAGGATAACCAGATTGGTTTTTTATGACTATACCATCACCTAAAATCTTTTTTATAGTTATTGTTTCCCCAATACCTTCCAAAGCAAGACCAAAAATATCGTATCCGCATCCTAAATTGGCGATGGTAGCTGGTGCAAAAACGCGAATCGAATCCATTTATTTATTAGCAAAACGTAGTACATCCGCAAAAATCCCTGAAGCAGTAACTGCTGCTCCAGCACCAGCTCCTTTTATAACCAAAGGTTGATCTACATATCGATCCGTATGGATTAACACGATGTTATCCTTTCCCTCAAGTTGATAAAAGGGATGATCTTTTGGTATGTATTGAATACCAGTTGATGCTTTACCTTCCTTGAAGCTTGCTACATATTTAATACGGCAGTTTTGTTTTTTAGCACTAGCTATTAACTGCTTAAAATCTTCTTCATTATTTTCTAATGTGGCAATAAAGTTTTGTTCTTCTTTCATTATTTCTTCAGAGATAAAAGGAATAGTCTCTACTTCTTCTATTTCATAATGATATCCACTTTCTCTTAATAAAATTAAAATCTTTCGTTTCACGTCGATGCCACTTAAATCAATTCTGGGATCTGGTTCAGTATAGCCTAACCGCTTTGCTTCTGAAACGATATGACCAAAGGAATCCTTTCCATCGTAATTGTTAAAAATAAAGTTTAAACTTCCTGATAGAACTGCTTCGATACTGTTAATTTGATCCCCACTTTTAACAATTTCATTAAGAGTTCCTATAATAGGTAAGCCGGCTCCAACATTCGTTTCAAATAAAAATTTACTTCCCATTTTAAGGGCAGTAGATTTTAAATTCAAGTAATTTTCATAAGAGGAGCTACAAGCTACTTTATTTGGAGTAATCACAGAGATACTAGAATTCAGACAATCTTGATACAATGCTGCGATTTCTGGACTATCTGTATTGTCAATAAAAACGCTGTTTCGAAGATTAAAGGTTTTCATCGTTTTCATGAAACCCTCCCGACTAAATGGAAACTCGCTTCCAAATAAAAGAGGTTTCCAATCAGATAAAGAAATACCATCTTCATTAAAGTACATGTTTTTGCTATTTGCTAATCCAACTACTTGTATGTCTAGGTGGGATTTTGCATTTAATATACTTTGTTGCTTATTTAATTGTTCAATAAAAGTTGCGCCAACATTCCCAACACCTATAATAAATAAGTTTACACG
>JAHEMU010000324.1 GCA_024643485.1 Cytophagales bacterium | reverse complement strand
TCTAAAAGCCGGTGCTCAATGCATTGCAACTGCTAGTTATCAAGCAACCATCCCTGGGTTATTGGCGAATGGGTTTACTTATAATGAGTCTGTAGATATCATTAAAAAAAGTGTCACCCTTGCAAAAAACGCCATTGACACCTACCTTATTGACCACCCACAACCCAAAAGACCTTTACTCGCCGCGAGCATGGGTCCATACGGCGCTTTTTTAGCGGATGGCTCAGAATACCGTGGGAATTATGGGGTGGATAAAGAGTTGTTGATCAAATTTCACACCGAAAGAATGGACATTTTAAATTCCTGTAACCCCGATGTACTGGCTTTTGAAACCTTTCCCGATCGATTGGAAGTGGAGGTAATTTCCGAACTAATCATAAAAACAAAACGACTTTCATGGGTGTCACTTTCTTGTAAAGACGGTAAACACATCAATGACGGAACGCCAATAGAGGATGTGGTGAAAATTCTACATAAAAATGAATATGTAGGCGCGATAGGTATTAACTGCACTCACCCTAAATTCGCCTCTGAGCTTATTCAACAAATACGAAAAACTACAAACAAAAACATCCTCATTTATCCAAATTCAGGAGAATTATACGACCCTATCACAAAAACATGGAAAGGGACATCTAATGTAAATGAATTCGCAGATATGGTGAGGAATTGGATGAAGGAAGGAGCTTCCATTGTGGGTGGCTGCTGCCGTATCGGACCAGAACACATAAAGGCTGTTAAAAATACGTTATTTTAACTCGATATTGTTTCATTGCTTTTAATGTTATTTTATCGGAATCTGCCTACCTAAATTTGAAAATCCCAATTCAAATTCGTAAAATTATAGCCTTTCTTAATTTAACTTTCAACTTTTAATGCAATGAAAAAATCAGCAGAACGTCGTGTGTGGAAAATCGCTATCCTTGGCTTATTAAGTGTATTTATGGGATTTGGTCTTCAAGCCCAAACAACAAAAACTATAGAAGTTGGTCCTTTCAGTACTATTTCGCTAAATTCCGAATATAAAGTCACGTTGCGCCAATCAAACAAGCAGGAGGTGACTATTAAAGCAGACCCTGAAATTGTAGCCACTACTACGGTTTGGGCCGATAATGGCACGCTACATATTGACGTAAAATCAAATGACGCAAGTAAAAAGAATCAGCTCAATAAACTGGCGAACAAATTGACTCAAACAATGGAAATCACCATAACGGTTATTGACTTGAAAAAAGTAATTGTAAATAGTGGTGGGAGTGTTACTGCAGAAAACAGCATCAATTCACCGGTCCTAGATTTGGAAGTAAATGGATCTGGTTCCATTACATTGGATTCTCGCGCAACCACTGTAAATGCTAGTATAAACTCAACCGGTAGCATAACACTTAGCGGCTACGGCACTTCTTTAAATCTTAATGCCGGAGGTGAAGGTACTTTTAATGGCTTGAACTTCGACGTTAAAAAAGCCAAAGCGGATGTTAGGGGAATGAAAACCAGCTGTAAATTAAATGTTTCAGAATCACTTAATATTACAGTTTTTGGTAATGCGGAGGTGTATTATAAAGGGAATGTAAAAGATATTACGAAATTCGTTTACGGAGAAGGATTTGTGCTGTTCCGTAATTAAAGTATAAAAGCTGACTTTCTTTCAACATAGAGGAAGTCAGCTCTAATTCAATTCAACGGGAATGGTAAAATAAAAGGTTGAGCCCTTCCCTACTTGACTTTCCGCCCAGATTTTTCCATTATTCTTGGTTACAAATTCTTTGCACATCGACAGTCCTAGTCCATTGCCTTTTTCATTCATCGTTCCGTTGGTGGATTCAATTTGATCAGAAATAAACAAATTAGCCACCTTTTCTGCGGGAATTCCGACTCCAGTATCATTGATTATTACAGTGAAATAATTTACCTCTGTTCGCGTAATATGGATGGAAATTGTTCCATTTACAGGAGTGAATTTTATGGAATTTGATATAAGATTTCTCAATACAGTTTCAATCATTCCTTTGTCAGCCCAAGCTTTTGCGAATTCATTTTCGTCGATTTGCTGAGTATCAAAAACAATGTTTTTCATCTCTAAATTGGTATTGAGAACTGATTTCACATCATTAATTAGCGATTTTAAATCAAATGCTTGCGGCTTCGCATTCAAATCATTATTCTGTGTTTTTGCCCATTCCAACAAGTTATTCAACAATTGATGCGTAGAAAATGCCGTTTTATTTATATGGTCAATTGATTCTTGCTGAAAAGATGTCAAATTGGAATTATCAGTCTTTAAAAACTGAGAAATGGAATGAATAGCCCCAATGGGCCCCCTAATATCATGCGCCATTAACGAGAGTAGTTTTTGCTTTGTATTATTTGATGAGGTCAGTTGACGTTCATTTTCTCTAAGTTCCTCTGACTGAGAAATTAGAATTCTGTTAGAGTTGTAAATTCTATAAATCAAATAGGACAGAATCGCAGAAAAAATCAGGATAAACAATATTGCGAGTGCCAAATACAATAAGGTTAATCTGGCATACACCGGCAATATAGACAAGTACCATTCACCATTTGGAACTGTTATTGGCTTAACCACGACATCATCATTTAAGAAATCACCGTCTGAACTTATAAAAATGATTTTATCATTACTATCCGGGCTTTCACGCCACAATTGATATTGATACGCTTTTTTATCAATAAACTGTAAGTTTGTTTTTTCAATAAAATTCCTAAAATCGATAATCGCGATGGTGAATCCCCAAAATTGATCATTGTTTTCGCCTATAAAAACCGGGTTTCTAGCCACCATGGAAAATCCACCTTGAACGATATCATACGGTCCGGCTAAGGTGAGCTTTTTGGTAATGACCGCTTTGGTCGCATCTAAAGCGGTTAGCTCATTAATTAATAGGTCAGATCCAATGGCCGTTTTGAACTTCTCATAGGGATAAACTCGGCTTATTTTTCCATTTGGAGCTAATTGTAAACCTACTAATCCATCGAAAACTTCAAAAAGTTGTTGTGCTGCTTCATCGAAATTTTTAAACGAAGGATCATTCTCCACTAACACTTCGAGTGTTTTAGTGGTAGTTATAGTGTTTAGCAATTCCTTTTCAATGGAATATGCAATGTTTGTTGCTGTTATGGTCGCATCTCTTATCTTATCTTGCTTTATTTGGCTTATTTGGTTGAATAAAATCCAAAAACCAAAAGAGGAAGAAAATGCAAAAACTAAAATCGCACGAATGATGTTTTTATACGATTTATACCTCTTATAAATTATATCCATTAAAAAAATTGAACTGTCAACTTACAATTTACTGTCCTTGGAATGGCAAATATAAAGTTTTTATTTTTCCATTAAAGCCTTAAGGTTTTCCAATCCTGTTTGAAGATCGTCTCCAATGAGTTTGTCAAAGTCCATAAAGAGAAACATCAAATTCATAGGGTATGCCATTTTGCCTTCAAAACCCCATTTTACCAGCGTAGTATTCGCATCCACAGCCTCAGTAATCATATATGCCGCTTCCGTTGATTCGAAAGGTTTTATGAAACGCAATTCAAAATCAATGCGTTCACCCTCTGAGATTTTCA
>JAHEMU010000323.1 GCA_024643485.1 Cytophagales bacterium | reverse complement strand
AAATTAAAATTAACGATGAAGTAGGAGCTTTAAATCCTTCCTTTTCGGGATCTATGATTTTTGCTCTAGGCTTTGGCTCCTTTCTAATTTATTTTTCACTTTTAGCTCTAGGTACTGGAGCGCTTTTAGGAAGTGGATGGTGGTTCTTACCTGTTTTGGTGGTTTTATATAGCGGTGGAATTTTGAGTATTAGATGGTTGAGAGCCTACAATCATATCAGGTATGTTGGTCGATTAGATAAAAAGGCGAAAGCTAATGCTACCTTGTTTGAGCAATGTGAAACATTGAGAAGCGAATTGATTACTAAACTTACACACTATAAAAATGAATTTTTAAATACAAAAAATTCAAATGGTTAACATTCTTATACATCAATCTTGATTTATGAATACATCTGAAAATTTACAAAAAGGATTTCTTGAATTGATAAAAAGTCAAGTAAATGGTAATTCCGGATTTGTTGATGATTTGGCAGATTTGTTATGTGTGAGTAAAGATAGTGCCTATCGTAGGTTGAGAGGAGAAACGCCGCTTCAGTTTGATGAAATTCAGAAACTTTGTCTGCATTTCAATGTATCCGTTGACCAATTTTTCGGACTTGATAGTAGCCATGTTACCTTTAAAAACCGAACAATAAGCAGCAGTAAATTTAAGTTAAAAAGCTATTTAGAATCGATATTAACGGACTTGAAGAATCTGGATAATTACTCTGATAGAGAAGTTACTTTTGCCGCGAAGGACATACCTCCTTTTCATTTATTTCAATACGAAAAGCTCACAAAATTTAAGTTATATTTTTGGCTTCAAAATGTGGAGTCATCACCTGATATGGCCAATAAAAAAATGGCTGATTTCACGGATTATGAAGATTTAATAGGCATAACAAGAAGTATCTGGGATCAATATTTAAAAATACCTAGTATTGAAATTTGGAGTGATGAAACTGTAAATATAGCGCTGCGTCATATTTTTTATTACTACGATTCGGGTGCGATTACAAAGGAAGAAGGGAATGAACTTTTAGATGAGTTAGCAGATCTATTGAAACACTCAAAAAAACAAGCTGAATTGAGTACTAAATTCAATATTAATAAACCTGAGTCGGGTAGGGCGAACACCTATAAACTTTTTTATAATGAGGTATCCATTAGCGATAACACGGTATTTTATGTTTTAGATGGTGAGATGTCGACCATAATAACATATGGATTGCTAAATACCTTAACAACTTCTGATCTTGATTTTTGCACTAAAATCAGTAGCCACTTACAAAATATAATCAGTAAATCTAGTTTGATTAGCTCCGTTTCTGAAAGAATGCGAAATAAAGTATTTAATCAAATGGAGGAAAAATTAGCGACGATGAGAGGGAAATTGAACTGAATTTTTTCAATGCAAATAAAAAATTTATCCTTATAGATTTCTCAGTTGTTTTATATAAAGTTTGGACGCTTTTTATTTTTGTTAATATATTTGTCCAAAATTTAGCATAATGAGAAAAATACTTAGTCTTCTTTTAATTGGTTTTAGCGTCGCGTGTTCTACGAGTCCAAGCGAAAATGAGAATCAGGACCAATCAGCCGATTCATCAAATACACAGGGATTTGTAAGGTACGAGGATGAGAAACATTTTGGAGAAGTAAGGCAACTTACCTTTGGCGGCGATAATGCAGAAGCATATTGGAGTTTTGATAATTCAAAAATTGTCTTTCAAGCAACTAATCCCAAATGGGACTTACCTTGCGATCAAATATTCACAGTAAATTCACAAGGACAACAACTCACAGATACTGCACCTGGAATGATTTCAACAGGGGAGGGGCGTACTACTTGTGCGTTTTTTATGCCCGGTGATACCACAGTTGTATTTGCAAGTACTCATTTAGTTGATGCCGCTTGCCCACCAAAACCTGCAGTTCGTGAGGATAATAAATATGTTTGGCCTATTTATGAATCGTTTGACATATTTGTTTCTGATATGAATGGTAATGTGTTAAAGCAATTAACAGATACTCCAGGTTATGATGCTGAAGCTACCGTATCTCCAAATGGAGATAAAATTGTATTCACTTCTACACGTTCAGGTGATTTGGAATTATATACCATGAATATCGATGGTTCAGATGTAAAACAAATTACCAATGAATTGGGATATGATGGTGGTGCGTTTTTCTCACCAGATGGTACGAAATTGGTATTTAGAGCTTCAAGACCTAAATCAGAAGAGGATATCGCTACCTATAAGTCACTTCTTGCAGAAGGTTTGGTGATGCCTACACAAATGGAGGTTTTTGTTTGTAATGTAGACGGCAGTGATATGAAACAGATCACTAACTTGGGTCAAGCAAATTGGTGCCCTTTCTTTCACCCTTCTGGAGAGAAAATCATATTTGCGTCTAATCATGAAGCAGAACGTGGATTCCCTTTCAATCTTTACTTAATTAATATTGATGGAACAGGCTTGGAGCGTGTAACATACAGCGAAACATTCGATGCTTTTCCAATGTTTTCGTATGATGGCAAGCATCTGATTTTCGGTTCAAACCGTAACAACGGAGGAACTAGAGATACTAACCTATTTATCGCTGAATGGCTTGATTAACCAAGCATCACTTCCTTTAAAGCTTTATTAAATAATTTCACTTCTTCGATGGTGCCTGTGCTTATTCGGCACCAATCGAGGAATGGTGGAAATGGTCTTCCTATCATCACCCCTTTGTTTTTCATCGCTTGTTGCAATTCATTGATTGGGCGTCCAGTGTGGAAAAACACGAAGTTGGTATTGGATGGCAGATACTTGAGGTTTAATTCATCTAGAGTTTGATAGATGAGTTTTTTTGCTTCTTTGTTTTTAGCAACACTATGCGCGTAAAACTCATCGTCTTTTAACGCTTGGATAGCTGCTTGGATGGCTAATACATTGGTGAATGCAACTACCTCTTCTCGGATTTTTGTTGCTAATTCCGGTTTCATTATCATATAACCAATGCGCAAACCCGCTAATCCATATACTTTTGAAAAGGTCCTGGAAACGATGACTTGTTTATTTTGCTTCACTAATGAAACCATCGAAGGGTAGTTAGGCTCTTCTATAAAATCGTAGTAAGCTTCATCGGAAAAAATCATTGTTTTTTCAGAAACTCTATTACAAAAACTAGTTAATTTATCACCAGGTACTAGTGTGGAAGTTGGATTATTAGGGTTACACAAAAAGATTAGTTTTGTCTCAGATGAAACTTCACTTTCCATTTTATCTAAATCGACTACTAAATTTTCGTCTACATCTACCCATTTTACCTTAGCTCCAAACATGGCGGCGTGGTCCATCATGGATAAAAAGGTTGGCCTAGGTGCTATAATTTCTCCGCCATTTATTCCAAAAGAAAGTCCCACTACCTTGAGCCCTTCAGTAGACCCTCCCGTTATAACAATATGATCCTTAGTAACCCCTTCTTTTTTCGCCAACATTTCTCGTAATTCATCAATGTGTTTGCTTGGGTATCTACAACCGAGATCAAATGCTTTTTGCATTGCTTTTCGCACTGATTTGGAAGGGCCGTAAGGGTTTTCATTGGAATTCAATAAAAT
>JAHEMU010000322.1 GCA_024643485.1 Cytophagales bacterium | reverse complement strand
TTGATACTATCTTCCAACGGTCGATTTAAAGAAAAATAGCCGAATTCATCAGTCGAAGTCCCAATGGTTCTGTTCTTAAAACCAACACTAACTGCAGCAATGGGTTCACCATTTTCATTTACAACTCTGCCCGTCAATAATTGCTGTGCAGTGGAGGTAAAAACAGCACAAACAATAAAAAGAAAAAATAAGATGATAATTCTAAACACAGTTAGCTAAACGCTCTTTAGTTGGGCAATAGTATCAATAGGATCTTTAGCATTAAATACAAAACTCCCTGCTACTAGTATATCTGCACCAGCCGCCATTAATTTTGGCGCATTATTAAGATTTACACCACCATCAATTTCAATTTTCGTAGCAGCCCCCTCTTCCTTTATCAATTTTCTAAGTTGAGCGACTCTATCATAAGTCTTTTCAATAAATTTTTGTCCACCAAAACCTGGATTTACCGACATCATGCAAACCATATCGATATCGTGAATCAAGTCTCTTAAATGTTCGATTGGTGTATGTGGATTTATCGCCACTCCTCTTCCAACTCCAAGGTCTTTTAATTGTTGCAAATTTCGATGCAAATGAGGACAAGCTTCATAGTGAACGGA
This sequence comes from Cytophagales bacterium, assembly GCA_024643485.1. Taxonomy (GTDB): domain Bacteria; phylum Bacteroidota; class Bacteroidia; order Cytophagales; family Cyclobacteriaceae; genus JAHEMU01. The sequence continues at coordinate 2,990 of JAHEMU010000322.1, read as the reverse complement.
TATAATCTTAGCGCCAGCTTTAACAAAATCCTCTACGTATTTTTCAGGCTGTACAATCATTAAATGTACGTCTAGTGGCTTTTGAGCATATTTATTAAAAGCTGCCGTTACAGGTATTCCAAATGAAATATTCGGAACAAAAACACCGTCCATTATATCGATATGAATATAATCTGCTTGAGAAGCATTAAGCATTTCAACTTCTTCTTTGATTCTACTAAAATCGGATGCTAATACAGAGGGTGCTATTAATGGAGATGCCATACGAATAAATAAGGTTATTTTTGTGCAAAGATATAAAAAATACCTGTTATCGAATGACAATTTTTGATTTGAATACCTTATCCTGAAATTCAAAAACAATCATATAAATCCCTTCAGAAACATCTAGTATTGGTAATTCCAGACTCGGTTGTAACCAATTTAACTCCGATTGTCCCGATTGAACCGTTTGTCCAATTACTGAAATAATTCGATAAGAAAATGGACCGTATAGATTAGGCGCGATCGTTTTTACAAATATTTTCTTATTTGTAACAAGAGTTGGGTAAACTTCCAATATCTTATTTGGTGCTTCATTGAGCTCTAAATAATTTGACGCCGCAACAAAATTTGGAATTCCATATCCATATTGATTGTCGGGTGTTGAATAACGATCGGCTGAAATAAAGACTGCTTCCTTAATTTGTTCTGAAGTATGGTTTGGAAAGGCTTCAAAAAGAGCAGCAAATAGTCCTGCCACTTGAGGAGCGGCTAATGAAGTCCCATTAAATGAAGGCATTGAATTATCTGGAAAAAGAATTGGGACAGCCGATCCCATAGCCATTAAATCAGGTTTGATACGCCAGTCTGCTGTTGGTCCAAAGGAACTAAATACAGATTGCACTTTTCCAGCATCAACCGAACCTACACTCACACAAGTGAAACAGTCTGCCGGCATACCAACATAATACCAAGAATTGTTTCCATAATTTCCCGCACTTGTAATTACAATTATTCCCTTGCTTGCGGCCCAATCGGCTGCCCTAGTAATAACCGAAGTTTTACCATCTAGCTGACTGCTTGTATAATCCATACTCAAATCGTCAAAATCGGTATAACCAAGCGAAGAAGTAATTATGTCAACACCCACACTATCAGCTCGTTCTGCCGCAGAAATCCAATTATATTCCTCTATTCTGTATTCCGAATTTACATCCTCAGTGATATATAGGAGTAAGTCAACCTCTGGCGCAGGACTATAAAAGACATCTGGTATATTTCCAGCAATCAAACTCAAAGTAGCCGTTCCGTGATAGTGATTAGAATATACATCCTTATTTCCATTTACAAAGTCGTAAGTATCTATTACACCGTCGTGGTCAAAAACATGAACAAAACCATCCATAGTATTCACGCCCGGAAATCCCGCATCTAAGCTAGCAAGCAAAACCCCCTTACCAGTAATATTTTGAGCTTTGATTTCATCGACACCAATCAAATTATTATTTATCGATGAAATAGTTTCTTCTAATTCCAACTTTTCCTGTGTCTTGTCTAATCGTGCATTAATAAAATTTGAAGGTCCCAAATACTCTATTCTATCTACAAAGGGTAGTGATTCAACATCACTTAAAAACACCTCATCATGACTAATAATAGCGGCATTTAACCATTTTGACACATAATGAACCTTCGTAATTGCATTTAATTGAGAAAGATAAGTGGTACTAACGGGTAAATCTTGTTCACTTAAAATAACACCTTCTTTTAATCTTCTTTGAATAGATTTTAAACTTAAAAAATCTTGAGGTGAAGTTATTGAATAAGAACTATTCGCTTTATCAGTAAAATAAACGGCATATTTGAGAATAGCCGCTTCAGAGACTATTAAATTCTGGAAAAATAATATTAAAATTAGAAGCCGTTTCAATTGATAAGCAAATCAGTTAATTGATAATGTATACTGTTAAAAATACTCGATTCCAAAGTATAGTAATAATATTCGCTAATACCCTCACCTTCAATAAAAACCATCGTCTTTAAGGAAGAATCCAAAAGGTTGTCTCTATTGTCTTCAAGTGTTAAATAAATTAGATATTGAGAGGGATTTGAAGAAGAGGTAACCAAACTATCGACAGAGGTAAATTGAGAATTTAGCGAATTATATTTATTTGTATTCCATTTTCTATTTTGATAAATAGGTGCCTCCATCATCAATTGAACCAAATTCGACTGATTAAGTAAAATGGAATTCCCGTTTTTTTCCAAGGAAAAGTATCCGTCAATATTCCATGAAATTCCATCATCTACACTGGTTTTAATAGAAATAAGATAGCGGTCAAAATCGCCCGTAGTTACTTGCTTTTCAATTACTTCAAATTTTTTCAGGTAATCAGTATATTCCGCATTACCTTCATTATTAAAATAGTACTTTTCTTGAACTTGGTAAACCCACCAATTCCCCTCGGATAATGGAATAGAGGGATATACGTAATCTTGGTCGATTGTTTCATTATTACAACCAATAACCAGTATTAAAAACAATATAGACGTAAGCTTGGCTTTCATATTAATTAATAGAGGATCGCACTTTTTGGGTATACTCCCTCAGTGCATCTTTAAATTGTAGACTTGGATTTGTTTTCAAACATTCAAGAATCCAAATTGCGGCCATAACATGAGTCAATTGTTCTCCCTCATCATTCCCTGGAATTTCTATCACTAAAGGTAGTTCCTCTATAATAGACTCTTCGGCCTTCATTAATTCTTCTAATGAAACTGTTTCCACTAATTTTTTAATTGACGGAATATGCATTTTATAATTGTTTAATCATTTCAACAATCAATTCCTCTTTTGACGTGGGAGCTGTTTCCAATAATTTCCCATTTTTAAAGGTTGCAATAAATGGAAGATTGGTTACTCCAGCCACTTTTCTTGAAGCAGGACTATTTTCTGCATCAATTTCAACAAATTTAACCCCGGTAAAGTTATCGTCATTGGATAATCT
>JAHEMU010000031.1:7575-13588 GCA_024643485.1 Cytophagales bacterium | reverse complement strand
AGTTTCTGCTAATTCATCTATAAATGATTGTTCAGCACATGCCATAAAATTGGAAGCAGGCGCACGCCAAGCCCCTGTTGAAATATTTGATTCTTTATTAAAATTGATTGCTTGATAATTTTCTATCGCTCCTGCTGGAAATCTATTTGCGAAAACAGGACCTCCATTGGTTCCTGCTCCTAAAATCGATAGCGCTGTTACTTCGTTATTTTCATCAATAGCTGCTTTATATGTCACTTTATAATCAGGTCGATATGTCCCCTGGGTCATATCGTCTTCCCTAGTGTAGATCAATTTAATAGGTGCTTGCATTTCTTTCGAAATGAGTGCCGCCTCCGATCCAAAGTGGCCATATAATCTCCTTCCAAAGCCCCCTCCCATTCTTGTCATCATAATGGAAATCTGATCTTCAGAAAATCCCAGAATCCCAGCAACGGTCTTACTAAGGAATTCTGGAGTCTGTATGGGTCCAGCTAATTCAGCATGATCAGCAGTTACATGTGCGAAAAAATTCATTGGCTCCATCGTATTATGGGCTAAAAAGGGAGCTGTATAGGTTTTTTCAAGTACTTTTTTAGCTTTCTTAAATGCAACATCGGGATTTCCATCCTTTCTAGCGGGTTCTACCCCACCCGATTTTAGCAAGTTTACCAATTTCTCTTCGTGCAATTCGGAAGACTCTGGATCTGAGGTATTAACCCATTTAACATTCACCTTTTTCTTCGCTTTCATTACTTGCCAGGTATTATCGCCTACTACAACAACAAGTTCATTAAACGCATTTACATCCGACCACTGCTTTTCTACCCCTTCAGGCGCAGTATTAATGGAAAATACTTTCTTGATACCTGGCATTTGAGATGCTTCTGCACCATCAAATGAGTCTAATTTCATACCAAAAGCAGGTGGATGAATGATCATGGCAATTAACATCCCTTCTTTTTGATAATCCAGACCAAAAAGAGGCTGCCCTGTTACTATTTTTTTGGCGTCGACATTCTTTTTGCCATGTCCGATGATCTTAAAATCAGAAATTTCTTTAAGTTCTACTGTTTCAGGAACGACAATATCTTTAGTTAAAGTAGAAACTTCACCATAAGTCATTGATTTTCCAGTTGCTTCATGAGAGATCACACCCATATTAGTGGAAAGCGATTCAACAGGAACTTGCCATTCGCGAGCGGCAGCTTCCAATAACATTCTTCGAGCTGTTGCTCCTGCCATTCTAAGGCTTTCCCATCCTTGGCGAATAGACTGACTTCCCCCTGCTAATTGTCGCGTATATTTTTTTGTATCTAATCCTGCTTGTTCAACTATCACATTATTCCAATCAACATCGAGTTCTTCTGCTACGATCATAGGCATGGACGTCTTTACTCCCTGACCTATTTCTGGGTTTGGCGACATGATGGTTACGATACCATTAGTGGCTATTTTTAAATAACCATTAGGTTCGACTCCAATTACTGCATCCACCACCCCTTGAGTTTCAGGCGCACATGACGACCAATTAAAACCAATAACTAACCCACCTCCGATCAAACCGGAAACTTTAATAAATGAGCGACGATCAATATTTACCGTTTTCATGATACACCTCCTTTTTCTATGGCTAGTTTAATTGCTTTTTTAATTCTTGTATAAGAACCGCATCTGCAAATATTTCCATTCATTGCAATGCCGATTTCCTCGTCTGTAGGATTTGGATTTTGTTTTAATAAACCCGCGGCATTCATAATTTGTCCTGCTTGGCAATACCCACATTGTGGTGCATCCGATTCTAACCAAGCTTCTTGAAGTATTTTACCTCCATTTTCCTCAAGACCTTCTATTGTAACAATATCCTTGTCTTTAACGGCAACAGCGGGCACAGAACACGATCTCGTCGCCACGCCATCTACTAGCACGGTACAAGCGCCACACATGGCAATTCCACAACCGAATTTTGTACCAACCAATCCAATATGATCGCGAAGAGCCCACAACAATGGGATATCGTCCTCGGCCTCAAATTGGACCGATTTTCCGTTTACCTTGAGTGTAATTGAAGACATTTGTAAATAAGTTTATTGGGAAATATTTTCAGCTTTTTAAAGATAACGATTATCTCTAAAAGATTAAAGGGAAAGAATTAATTATCTCAGAAATAACGATTTGAATAAAAGTTTAACATGCATTTAAAAATCTTAGCCCTTCTTACAATTTCCATTTTTTAGAAACAGTTTGCTTTCATTTGAAACTAGAATCACTATTTTTGAGAAGTAAGGAATCTTAATAACCGTCGTTTTTTGAATGCAAATGGATAAACCTATTGAAACCGTCATTAAAGCTTGCTTCGCATTTTTAGTTTGTTTTCTTTTTTCAGGAAATACTTATGCAAATCAAGACACCTTAAAAGTATTGTTTGTTGGAAATAGCTATACGTATTTTTGGAACCTGCCTCAAACAGTTCAAGCAATGGCTGAGGAACAAGGTATTCCTATAATTACTAGGCAATCAACCGCGGGTGGACAAAGTCTTAAAAACCATTGGAACGGGGATAAAGAGCTTCGAACTCGTGAACTTATAAGTAATAATAAATGGGATTATGTAATTCTTCAAAACCATAGCATGAGTACTATTGATACTCCTGAGGAATTTGCAGAATATGGTAAAAAATTCATTGATTTGGCTCGAGAATCAGGAGCTACACCTCTTTTATATATGACATGGGCTAGGGAAAAGACCCCTGAAACTCAACGAATCATTTCCAAAGGTTATGAAAAGCTTGGTAAAAAGCAGAAAATTGAAGTCGTTCCTGTCGGTGTTATCTGGTCAAAAATTCGAGAAAAATATCCAGAATACCATTTATTCGTTGATGACGGAAGCCATCCCTCGGTACTTGGCACCTATTTAATTGCAAATGTATTTTATGCTTTCCTTACTTCTGGTGAAACCAAAAATATTCCAAACCGCATTATTTCGCAAGACAAGGATGGTGAAAAATTATATTTATCTATAATCACGGAAGAACAAGCAATTAATATTCATCATGTAATCGATGAATATTTTAAATTCGCTAAATCTAATAACAATGAATAGCATTCAAAAAAAGCAAATAGCAATATACAGTGGTCCAATTGCCTTTATTCTTTTAGAATTAATAGGCCACCCTCAATCTATGAATATTGATGCATTCCATGTATTTGCGATAACTGTATGGATGGCTATTTGGTGGATTTCGGAGGCGATTCCTTTAGCTGTTACGGCTCTTTTACCTATTATATTATTTCCTTTGATGGGTGTACTTGATCTATCCGCTACAACTGAAGCGTATGGGCATAAGTATATCTTCCTTTACATGGGCGGCTTTATGATTGCCATAGCCATTGAAAAATGGGATTTGCATAAGAGAATAGCGCTGTACATTATTAACACCATAGGTTCGGATGTAAAAAGTATCATTCTCGGATTTATGATTGCCACTGCATTTTTGTCGATGTGGATAAGCAATACCGCAACATCTGTTATGATGTTACCCATCGGCACTGCCATCGTTTCACAATTTAAAAAAGGGGATGATGACCTTGAAAATGAAGGAAAACCTTTTGGAAAGGCCTTGATGTTGGCTATTGCCTATAGTGCTTCAATCGGTGGTTTTGCGACATTAATTGGGACTCCACCGAACTTGGTATTTGCAGGCATAATTGAGGAAACGTATCATATAAAATTGTCGTTTGTTGAATGGCTAAAATTCGGTTTACCCGTTTCCATTTTACTTTTTATTATTTGCTGGAAATACCTCACCCGTTATGCTTTCAATTTTGGCGATACTACCTTTCCAGGTGGAAAGTCTGAGATTAAGGTGATGATGAATAATTTAGGAAAAATAAGCTATGAAGAAAAGGCTGTTTTACTCGTTTTTCTTTTTACAGCTATAAGCTGGATTTGCAGATCTTTCATTGCCAAAGTACTTCCGGAAATTGACGATACAATTATCGCTATGGTTGGTGGAGTTTTGTTATTTATCATTCCTGCAAAAGACAAAAAAAGGCAATTAATTAATTGGGATGAAGCAAAAAAACTTCCGTGGGGTATTATGCTATTATTTGGAGGTGGAATTGCCCTTGCAAAAGCATTTTCGTCTACAGGTTTAGCAGAATGGATTGCCTTTCAAATGACTGATTTGAAAGGTCTACCTTTAATAATTTTAATTCTAGTATTAGTGGCGATGGTTAATTTCTTAACTGAAATAACCTCCAATTTAGCTACTACAGCCATGCTTTTACCTATTTTAGCTCCAATGGCACTCGCTTTTAATATCCATCCTTATATGATTATGGTGTCCGCAACAATCGCTGCATCATGTGCCTTTATGCTACCCGTTGCTACTCCTCCAAATGCAGTAGTATTTGGTTCAGGATATCTACGTATAAGTGATATGATACGTTCAGGTTTAATGATGAATCTTTTATCCATTATTTTAATTACTGTATTAACCTATTTTCTGCTTCCCATACTTTGGGATATAAACCCAAACGAATTCCCTGAAGTGTTTAATTCAATAAATAATTGAAACGCTTATTTATTCTTATTTTAAATATTGAATCGTATCACTAGCTAATACCGGCAACTGATATCCACCTAGCTCTAATGTTATATTAGGATAAGAAGTTTTAATTCTAGCTACAAGGTCATTCTCCACTTTGCTGCCATTCAAATACACTATTTGTAGTTTGGGATTTGATTCCAACACATCCAAAATAGATTGACTTACGTCGCAATGATTTAGATTAATTCGTTCCAATTGATGTAGCTGTGTTAATTGATCAAATAACTGTTCTTGAAATAGGGATTGTGATAAATTTATCGTACGAAGGTTTCTGCATTTAGATATGAATTGGATCGTTTTAGCGGATATCTCTACCTTTTTTAGTTGTAACCCTACTACATAAGGTGCTATGTTTTCTAAATCTGCCTCATTAATTTCATCCATTTTATTATTTTCTCTAAATATTAAATTAATAAAATGATAATCTGTTGAAATATCTTCTGTAATTACTCCTTTTGAATTAAATAACTCCTTTAACCCAACTTCCATTTCTGGTAAACCATCTTCCGGAGCCACCCATTTAGGAGTATAACTAGCGATAATCAATTTCCAGTTTTCTAATAATTGCTCAGCGTATTTAAACTCCGTGACTCTTTCTTTAAAATTACCGCCCTCTCCTATCCAAAGTTCAAATAACTTCACTTCAGCCTGCGTTAATTGGGGCCTTTCATTCGGAGGCATGTGATTTTCATGGTTCAGAGGTAATTTAATTCTAGTTAACAATCCATTACTATCCGCTAGCATTAAAACTTCACCCTGTTTACCGCCTGCGCGAATATTGACTTCTGTATCTAATCTTAATTTGCCTTTTTGCTTTGATTTTCCATGACAAGCAACACATTTAGCATCCAACACCTGTTTTACCATATTACTGTAAACGTATGCACTATCGATATTTTCAATTGGATTAATTCTAACCTTTAATTCTTGTTCCTTTTGAAAAAGTAATTCTATTGAAAGGTAATCTTCTCCATGAGTCATTGAGGCCCCTTTGTGCCCTGTAATTGTTACCCCGACCATCATGCTTAGGTTGAGTCCAATAAATAAAATAAGGTGGCTTTTATGCTTAAAATGATCGTTTTTAAACAACTTAAATTGATACTTTAATAGATAGATGATTGACGCTATAATCAGAGTAATATAACCTCCGTTTCGATGCCACAAAAGCAATGATTCTTGATATCCTCCTTCATTTTTTAATTGTAACCCGGTAAATACAGCGATTATACCAGATCCAATTCCCAATAAAAAAATAAGGGGGATGATCGATTTCCATGAAACACCAGGTCGGTATATCATATAGAGTTCTAATCCTCCTGCCAGTAATAATAAAACTACTGGAAAATGAACGAATACTGGATGTAATCTGCCTAAAAATACCATAAGAATACTATGAGTACCTTTCTTTTAATACTTTGAGCA
>JAHEMU010000031.1:0-7565 GCA_024643485.1 Cytophagales bacterium | reverse complement strand
TGATTGGCGACAGGTTGCCGGGTATAAGGAAGCGCAGGCAAATAATCGGATGGACCAAACTCTGTTAAAATTGTCATTGATTGGCCTAATTTTCGTTTTCTCTCCACTACTTTATCCCACCAGTCAAAGTGTGCTTTCACTGCATTCTCCCATTCAGGTGCACGAGGATCATTCACTTGAGGGCCTTCAGGATGACCAATACGTGCGTGAATGTGTTCAGTTCTTGAAAGTGTTTCTTCCACTGCTTTTCCTTGGTCCCAAAGAAGTGATTCTGCCACGTTACACCAATGTGAGATATCTAATGTGATTTTCAACTCTTTGTATTTTTGAATAAAAGGCGGTGCCGCGTGACAAGCAAATAACATTCTAGATCGATGTGTTTCATGATAAATGGGAATACCTGATTTTTTTGCTTGTTCATTCGTATATTCAATAAACCTATTGTTTTGTTCTAAGGTGTAATGGTCGCGACCTGAGTGGCAATTGACATACATTGGCTTCGTTGACAGTGCTCGGTCTAATTGTTCCTTAAATTGGTTAAAATGGTCCTCTACCTTGGCATCCCAACCTCCGGCCATCCATCCTAACTTCAATTCATTATCATCGAATAGTTTTTTAATTTTTGAAGCTTCTTCCGGAGTACCTGATATCCAAATTTCAGCACCATCGTATCCCGCCTCTTTAATTTTTTTAACAAATTCTTCTATTGACCCTCCAAAACCCCAATTTGTAGCCATTACGGATAAGTTATAGCCTGGCAGGGTTTTAGATGTTAAAGGAGTAGATAGTGTTTCTAATGGTTTTAAAGTTGCGGCAATACCGGTCATAGCGGTAATACCTAAAAATTCTCTTCTCTTGATCATAACTTACTATTTAAGCAATAATTTCATTTATAACTTTTCCACTTACATCCGTCAATCTAAAATCTCTACCCTGGAATGGGTAAGTTAAGGATTCATGGTTTAAACCTAATTGATGCAAAATAGTCGCTTGAATATCGTGTATATGGACCTTACCATTTACAGGATAATACCCTATTTCATCTGTTTCACCCCAAGTATATCCACCTTTTATTCCGCCACCTGCCATCCACATTGTAAAAGCATCTAATTGATGATCTCTTCCCATAAGTGGTGTTTCACTATTAAATCTATTCTCTAACATGGGAGTCCTACCAAATTCACCACCCCAAACAACTAAAGTATCCTCTAATAATCCACGCTGCTTCAAATCCAGTAATAATGCGGTCATTGGCCGATCAATTTGGCGGCATTTATCTCTAAATCCAAATTCGAGTGATTCTTCTTTTCCAGCACCGTGGCTGTCCCATCCCCAATCAAATAGTTGAACAAATCGCACCCCCTTTTCTACTAGTTTTCTAGCAAGAAGGCAATTATTTGCAAATGAGGTTTCACCAGGGGTGACACCATATAGCTCTTTAATATAATCTGGCTCCCCATCAATATCCATTGCATCGGGAACGGAAACTTGCATTCTGAAAGCTAATTCATATTGAGCCATTCTGGTTAATGTTTCAGGGTCGCCATGTTCTTCAAAATGCTTTTCATTTATTTTATTAATCGCATCTATGGTTTTCCCCCTTAAATTTCGACTAATTCCTTTTGGGTCACTAAGATATAAAACTGGATCACCATCAGTCCGACACTGCACACCTTGATAAACTGAGGGTAAAAATCCCGAACCCCAAACACTTTTACCAGCGTCGGGGGTTTTTCCACCTGAAGTCAAAACAATAAAACCTGGTAAGTCATTATTTAGTGTGCCTAAGCCGTACGTCACCCACGAACCCATGCTTGGTCGACCTAACCTTGGGGAACCTGTATGTACTAATAGTTGAGCAGGACCATGATTAAATTGGTCGGTATGAACCGCTTTCAAAAAACACACATCATCTACAACGGAGGAAAAATGAGGGAGATGGTTACTCACCCACGCTCGTGATTCTCCATGCTGTTTAAATTGGGCTACAGGACCTAATAACTTTGGAACTCCTCGAATAAACGCAAATTTCTTCCCTTCTAATAAAGAAGTAGGACACAATTGGCCATTTAGGGATTCTAATTCAGGTTTATAATCAAACAATTCAAGTTGTGAGGGGGCTCCTGCCATATGCAGATAAATTACATTTTTGGCTTTGGCTGGGAATTGAGGGGCTTTTGGAAATAATGGATTTTTTGAAAGGGGATCCAATGGAGAATTAGATATCGCATTCATATTGCATCCGCCTAACGCATTCCCTAAAGCCAATGCGCCTAGCCCTAGTGCCGTTTCTTTTATAAAATGCCTCCTTGAAAATTGCCTAAATCGTTCATCAAAGTATTCCATTGAATTATTTCATTAAGGTTGCATCCAAATTGAAAATCACATTAGTTACTACTGAAAGTGCCGCTAAATCTGCATTAGGTTTTAATTCAGGTAGAATAAACACGGATAAATCGGCTCTTCCTGAACTAAACTCTTCATACGATGCCTCATAAATTGACATTAAACTCTTTAATTCATCTTCATTGGGAAAATCATATAAAAGACGATAATATATAGTTTGAATCTGTTCTGATACCGTTTGATGATCTTCTAATACGTTTACCGCTAAGTATTGTGCAGCGATAAGACCCACTGGATCGTTTAAGGAAGCCAATGCTTGAAGTGGCGTATTGGTATTGATTCGAAAAGCAGAACAAACATCCCGCGTAGGTCCGTCAAAAATGGTATTATTAGGGTATGGATTTGTTCGCTTAAAATAGGTATAAATGGCTCTTCGGTAACGATCTTCCCCTTCACTTAGCACCCATTTTTGATCGTTATATACACTTTGCCAAAAACCATCTGGTTGATGAGGCATTACGCTTGGTCCATACATTTTTTTACTGAGCAACCCACTAGCGGATAGTAATTGATCACGTATTTCTTCGTGTGTAAGTCGTAATCTTGGTCCATAAGAAAGATAGGTATTTTGAGGGTCGTTTTTTCTATGTTCTACTGATATTTCAGAAGTCTGTTTGTAAGTATTTGAAGTAACGATTCTATACACAAGCTTTTTAATGCTCCAATGATCTGCACTTATGAATTGAACTGATAGCCAATCGAGTAATAATTGATTCGACGGAGGTTCCCCTTGAGTACCAAAATCTTCCATAGTTGGAACAATTCCAAGTCCAAATAACTGCTCCCACAAACGATTTACCAGAGTCCTGGAGGTCAATGGGTTATTTTCATCGTTCAACCAATTAGCTAGTTCTAATCGGTTTGATACAGTTGAAGTCGAATTGTTTAATGATTTAAAATATGCTGGTATATCCGAGCTTGTTTTCGCACCAGGAGTGCTGAAATTACCTCGAATAAATTCGTGTGTTGCTCTCTTATATTCTTCTTCCTTTTCCGACATGACAGCCACCGATTCAAACGAGCCATTCAATAATTCGAAATAGGTTTGTTTCAATTTACTATCGTGAATAAAATAATCGGGTTGAATACTTACCCAATCTATAAAAAAATAACCTCCTGGATCCCGGTTACTCATCGTCACATACAAATCAACCGTTTTTTCGATCATAGGTAAAGAAAATGATTTGATGGAATTACTTTGTTCTATTTTCCCTGAAAACAGTATTTCTCCATTAAATCCATTATTCCGGATAGTAATAATAGTATTGGGTTTCCAAATATTGCATTTAATCAAGAGTTCCTTTTTAGAAGATAAATTAACATTCTTAATTTGCCACTGTTCTTCAAAACGTAAAGCTTGTCGGTCTACTGTTTGTAATTTTTCGTCTTTATATTGATGAACATCCACTGAATACAATTTGGGTTCCTTTACCTTAATCATTTTCAACAAGCTTAATTTATCTTTCTCAGATAGACTGTTATTAGCCCAATTTTTGATGTTTGTGAATTTCATTTCAGCTACGGTATCGAAAAGCGAAACCCTAGGATATTCATCCATCAGATCATAGTCTGCAGTATTGTTAAAAAGAGCAAGGAATTTGTAATAATCCTGCTGTTTAAAAGGATCGTATGGATGCGAATGACATTGAACACAACCGAAAGTGGTACTTTGCCAGGTAGTCATGGTGGTGTTTACTCGATCGATTACAGCCGCAATTCTAAACTCTTCATTATCTGTACCGCCCTCATCATTAGTCATGGTATTTCGATGAAATGCCGTCGCTATTAACTGATCGTCATTTGGGTTATCCAACAAATCACCTGCAAGTTGTTCGGTAGTAAACTGATCAAACGGCATATCCTTATTAAAAGCTTTGATGACCCAATCACGATAATGCCAAATATAGGTTCGTTGACGGTCGGCCTCATATCCCTTAGAATCTGCATAGCGCGCTAAGTCAAGCCACCATGAAGCCCACTTTTCACCGTAATCGTTACTAGATAGAAGTTCCATAACGATTGAATTATAGGTTGAGGTGGTCGGATTTTCACGATACAACTCGACCCATTCGGGTTTTGGGGGTAACCCAGTAATATCGAATGAAAGTCTTCGAATTAATTGCTCTGGACGCTGTTCTAATGATGCATTTAATCCTAATTCTTTATGTTTTTGGTAAATAATAGCATCGATAGGATTAACATCTTTCTTTGAGGCATCAGGTACCGAAGAGAAATCAGTACGACTAGGGGGTATATAGGCCCAATGCGTCCCCCACTCTGCTCCTTCCTTAATCCATTGAGTAAGTAATTCAATTTGCTCATCCGTTAGTGGATCCTTCCCATATGGCATTCTAAACTCTGGGTCGTGATGTGTTATACGTCTGATTAATTCACTTTGATCGGGAAATCCTGGCACAATTGCATAAATACCATTGTTTGTTGTATCGAGAGCTTCCTCCCTAAAAAGAAGGCTAAATCCGCCCGATTGTTTAACTCCTCCATGGCAAGCCATGCAGTTTTTGTTTAAAAGGGGCTTGATTTGGGTGTTAAAATCTATCTTTTCAGGTTGGCATGCAAAAAGCATAACACCCAAAATAATTAATACGGATGAATTAAAAATGAACCTCAACTTACAATTCATATCTAATTATAAGAAGTTTCTAGATTAAAATAAACGTTTCAGATGACGAATGACAAAAAAAAAGAGATGGGATTACCATCTCTTTTTTTAATAAACTTGAATTCAGATTAGAACCTGTAATTAAAAGATAAGCTAAACATACGACCCAATTGGCTAAAATGGTAACCATCGTAAGTCATTTGAGAATATCTTTGATTAAACGTAATCAAGTTTGATTGGTTTTTAACTTGAGCAGGGTCCGCTAAAATAGTTTCACCTGAAGCATTAAGAGCAACGAATTCCCATTCAGGAAGTACGTCTAATACGTTATTCAAATTAAGAGCAATCGTCATGTTTTTATTAGGGGCATAAGAAACCGCTAAATCAGTAACCATTTTAGGTTTAAAAACAGTTTTAAGGTTATCATCCATTCCTTGTTGACGGAAGGTCGTTGAACCAAAATATGTATTATTTAAAGAGAAAGTCACTTTATCTAATTCATAATCTAAACCAAGAATCCATTTTGTTTTTGGACGTGAAGTAAAGAATAAAGCTTCCTGTGTAACATTCACAACTGACTGTTGAGCGTTCTCAACTAGTGTAGGGTTGTTTACATCGCCTTCTCTTCCATTTTCTATGGTATAATTACCAGCAAGGTTCACATTTAGCGAGCCGCTTCCGAGGGTTAAACCTCTATATCCTCCAACAACATCGATACCTGAAGTTCTAGTATCGATGGCATTCACGAAGAAGCTAAGGTCACTTAAGTTATTTGCCAATAAAACTGCGTCCAAGTCGGTATTAAGACCAGGAGTATTTCCAATTTCGGTGCTCAACACGATTCTATCGCGAACAGAAATGTTATAATAATCTAAAGTAAAGTTTAGGTTATTATTTGGTTTTGAAGCTAGTCCGAACGTATAACTATATGATTTTTCAGCATCTAGTTTAGGAATACCCAATAACTGAGCTTGAGCTGAAACATTAGATACCAAACCACCTACTTGAATTCCTTGACCTGGGATAAAGCTATACTGAGCTTTTTGCGTATAAATTTGATGTAAAGTTGGAGCACGGAAGCCAGTAGATACCGATCCTCTTAACACTAATTTATCATCTGAAATTTTATAACGTGAACTAATCTTCCAAACGAAGGCATTTCCAAAATCGCTATAATTTTCAACACGAGCAGTTCCATTTATGAAAAAGTCATCATTGACATCGTAAGCCATATCGAAGTAACCACCAAAGTTATATCGATTGAATTTACCAGAGTTTTCAGGCGTATTTCCTGAAAATGAATCTGCACCAATGCCTAAATAAGAAGCTTCATCACCTTGAATTACTTCAAAAGTTTCTGAGCGAAACTCAGATCCAAATGAAATCCCAAATTGGTCGTTCACAGGACGTGAAATGTCAATATTACCCACCATATGGCTAAAAGAAGTTCCACCTGGGCGGAAGGTGATCGGAGAAGCTGAACCATAAATAAAATCATCATTCGCATCAGTAGATCGGTTATGAGAATTCGTTACTGTATACGTTTGAGTATTTTTACCTGTAGTTAAACTCATATCAGTAAACCAACCATTTTTGTTTGATTTAAAACCAAAAGTGGCATTATAATCATTTAAATCACCATCAAAAGTAGGAACATATCCTATGTATTCTCCATTTGGTCCATTTGGAAATAAATCAGCTAGATATGGGTAATCTGCAAGTGTTCTCCAATATGGGGTTCTGTAATTAGCGAAACTGTTTACTTTTTTATAAACATAAGCTGCATTGAAATACATTTCAGTTTCATCATTAAATTCCATACCGCCATTAACTAAAAACTTGGCTGCTGTTGTTTCAGGTGAACCATTAACATTTCCAGCATCTGGGTAATCATTTAGGAATGCTTGTACTTCAGATAAAGGAGCACCAAAATCTCCTGCTTCACCAGCAGCATCAACTGTACCTGGACGATTAGCTAAATTTACTTTAGAGAAGTCGATGGTATAATTAAGAAATCCTGAATTACCGAAAGAAGTACCGTTATTTAAACTTACTCCTAACATTTCGCCATCACCTTTGCCGGTAATACCAGATCTAATGGTAGCGGAACCTTCTCTTGCATCTTCTTTCAAAATAATGTTCATTACCCCTGCAATTGCATCAGAACCATATTGTGCAGAAGCTCCATCACGCAATATCTCCACTCTTTCGATCGCATCGACTGGGATACCAGAAATATCAGCGCCTGTTTCACCACGACCTGGAGATGTCTGAGTATATAATAAAGCACTTAGATTTTTTCTTTTACCGTTAACTAGAATTAACGTTCTACTAGGACCCATATTACGGATTTCATAGGGATCGAGTAGTGAAGTAGCATCATTAACAGGCGTTTGTACTGTGTTAAAGGAAGGAATTCTGTATTGAAGTGCTTTGTCAAATGAACTTTGACCTGTTGATGCAATTGTTTTCGCATCGATTTGATCAATTGGCAAAGGTGTATCCGTACTACTTCTAGGTAAAGAACGGCTACCTACAA
>JAHEMU010000321.1 GCA_024643485.1 Cytophagales bacterium | reverse complement strand
GCAGCGAAAGCCGGCATTAAAGAGGGTGATGTGATAGTTTCAATTGATGGCGTTTCAGTCGATTCTAGGGCGGAGTTTGAAGAGGAAATCAGTTACAGATCTCCGGGTGAAAAAATAAGTGTTGGGTATAAACGCAACGGCAAAAATTATGTAACCGAAACCATCCTGACCAACAGAGAAGGGACCACCGAGGTGTTAAAACGACATATTGTTAATTCTGATTACCTAGGAGCGAAATTCGAAGAACTATCTAAGGTAGAACGGGAATTGTTGGGAATTG
The DNA here is from genome assembly GCA_024643485.1 of Cytophagales bacterium. Lineage (GTDB taxonomy): Bacteria > Bacteroidota > Bacteroidia > Cytophagales > Cyclobacteriaceae > JAHEMU01. The sequence continues at coordinate 3,333 of JAHEMU010000321.1, read as the reverse complement.
AAAATGGTATTCGCATTTTTAGCATTGGAAGAGGCCGCATGTCGGGGATGGAAAATGACTTTGTTATCACGCATATCAACCAAACTCAAGTGAAAACGGCGGATAAGTTGATTGATATTTTAGAGCATATTGATGGAGTGGTGTGGATTGAAGGTGTTAATAAAAATGGTAAAAAAATGCGGTACCGATATTATGGCGGTTAATTGATTAAATGATAAATAGTTTACTTCTACTTTTTATTGGCAGCCTGGTCATACAGGCTGTTTATTTTATTTGGTTTGATCGATCTTGGAAAAAACAATTAGAAGAATGTGAGGACGATTGTCAACCGGTTTCGGTAATCGTTGCGGCACATAATGAAGGGCACAGGATAGAAAAGCTTCTTAAAAAACTAGAAAATCAAGAATATCCTGATTTTGAAATTATTGTAGTTAACGATCGCTCAACAGATAATACTTCCGAGGTTTTAAAAAAGTTTGGAAAAGTAAAAGTGGTAGAGGTGAAGCAAACACCTGCAGGTTGGGATCATAAAAAATTCGCAGTTAATGAAGGGGTTTTAGCATCAAAAAATGAGTGGTTATTATTTACCGATGCAGACTGTTTGCCAGTTTCAAATGAATGGGTGAAATCCATGGCTAAATCTCTTCATTGTAACGACGTCGTTTTGGGAGTCTCTCCTTTTTATAAATCAAAAACACTTCTCGGTGAATTTATTCAATATGAATTCCTGCTCACCGCCTGGCAATACGTCTCATACGCGCTAAATAAAATGCCATACATGGGCGTAGGTAGGAACCTTGCCTATAGAAAATCAGTGTTTCTCCAAAACGAAGGCTTCACGAAAATTAAAAATCATGTAGGTGGAGACGATGACCTATTAATTAACCAATGGGGTGTTTCGGCGTCGTATCATGTTAATTTGGAAAAAGAATCGTTCACCTATACGTCGGGAAAAAATAGTTGGAACGGGTACTTCAAACAAAAAATACGACACCTTTCAGCGGGAAAAAAATACAAATTAAAAGATAAATGGCGACTTGGCGGTTTTATTTTATCGTTGTGGGTATTCTGGGTGGTAGGTGTCATATTATTTCTTACCTTTAATCAACCGTTAATTATACTTTTAGCAATAATTGCCAGGCTAATGTTTATGTTGCCCACCGTGTGGGTGGCAAAGGAAAAGTTATCAAGTAAGTTTAAAATTAGGAACTTAGTTCTTTTGGATGTTTCATATTCTTTTTATTATTTGATTACCAGTATAGCGGTTCTAACAGTTAAACGTATTAAATGGAAGTAGGAAAAGGATTTTCAAAGAAAGCACAGGAAGACCTGGAACTGATTCACAGGGCCGTAAATTTAAAAGATCAGCAAGCATACGCTCAACTGATGTCCCGATATCGCAAGTCCGTGTATAATATTGTATTAAAGATGGTTAGAAACGTGGATGATGCGGAGGATTTAACCATTGTTTCATTTGCAAAGGCCTTTAAAAGTTTACAAAAATTTAAGCCTGATTACTCTTTTAGTACCTGGTTATTCCGAATTGCCACCAACAACGCCATCGACTTTATTCGAAAGAAAAAATTGAACACCACAAGCTTAAGCTCGGCTTATATCGACGATAATGGAGACGAGGTAGGAATGGAATTGGAAGACCCGAATCACGATCCTCAGGAGCTGGCAATTAAGCGGGAGAAAATTGAAATAATACAATTGTTTGTAAGTAAATTACCAGTAAAGTACCAAAAATTGGTTCGACTCCGGTATTTTAAGGAATTTTCATATGAAGAAATTGCGGATGAGTTGGATGCCCCTCTAGGTACCGTAAAAGCTCAACTTCATAGGGCACGAGAGTTATTATTCGAATTGATAAAAGGCAGTAAAGATCACATATAGTGAAATCTGAATTAGTATTTAAATATTTCCCCAATCTGGATAAGGTCCAGATGGAACAAATAGATGCGTTATACGATTTGTACAAACATTGGAATGAACAAATCAATGTAATCTCAAGGAAGGATATAGATAACCTATACCTCCACCACGTCTTGCACTCCTTAAGTATTGCGAAGGTTCAGGAATTCGTTCCAGGATCGACAATAATGGATGTGGGTACCGGTGGTGGGTTCCCGGGGATTCCTCTTGCAATCCTTTTTCCATCTGTGCAATTTACTTTAGTAGATAGTATCGGAAAGAAAATTAAAGTAGTAAAGGAAGTCGCAGCAGATTTAGGGCTATCGAATGTACAGGCTTTCCACAGTCGGGCTGAGCAAATTGATGATAAATTTGATTTTGTAGTGAGTAGAGCAGTGACCAGACTCGATCAATTTATGCCTTGGGTGAAAGGAAAGTTTAAAAAAGAGAATCATCACGAGTTAAAGAATGGCGTACTTTACTTAAAAGGAGGCGATTTTCAAAAAGAACTCATGGGGAGAAAGCACCATCTCTTTCCAATTACGGATTTGTTTGATTTTGAATTTTATCAAGAAAAATTCGTGGTGCATATCAGCTAGTTAAGACCAACAGATTAACCAAATGAAAGCAGTAGTATTTGAGCAATTTCAAGGAGAATTAACTGTTCAAAATGTTGCTGATCCATCACCAAATAAAGATGGCGTAGTGGTGAAAGTGACAGCGACCGGCTTGTGTAGAAGCGATTGGCACGGTTGGATGGGTCACGACACGGATATCCGCTTACCTCACGTTCCTGGCCACGAATTAGCTGGAGTAATTGTTGAAGTAGGTGCTGAAGTAAAACGATTTAAAGTAGGAGACCGGGTGACAACTCCATTTGTTTGTGGTTGTGGGTCATGTGGTCAATGTCGGTCGGGTAATCACCAAGTATGCGATCATCAATCTCAACCAGGGTTTACCCACTGGGGCTCTTTTGCAGAATATGTAAAATTAGATTATGCCGATACCAATTTAGTAATCATTCCAAAAGAAATAGATGAGTTAACTGCTGCAACACTGGGATGCCGATTCATCACTTCTTTTAGGGCAGTGGTAGATCAGGGCAAGGTTTCCGGCGGACAATTTGTTGCGGTGCACGGTTGTGGTGGTGTAGGTCTTTCTGCGATTATGATTGCAAGTGCCTTGGGAGCAGAAGTAATTGCAATCGATATTAATGAGGAAGCACTACAACTGGCTAAAAGTTTAGGTGCATCACATGTCATCAATGCGCGAGACAATCACCACCTGATTGACCAAATCAAAACAATAAGTAACGGAGGAGTGCAAGTATCATTGGATGCACTTGGGAGTCAAACCACCTGTTTTAATTCTATTTCAAGCTTGAGAAAACGCGGAAAACACATACAAGTAGGATTGATG
>JAHEMU010000320.1 GCA_024643485.1 Cytophagales bacterium | reverse complement strand
TATCTCGGGTGCATATCCCGCCTTCTATATTTCGGCTTTTAAACCATTGGTCATTTTTAGAGGACGTTTGAAAATGGGTAAAAACCGATTTACAAAAGTTTTTTTAACCATTCAATTTATTTTGGCAATCATCTGTATTTCTTTCGGTTTTACTTTTGTCCAAAATTCTAATTATCAATTGCAAAGAAGCTGGGGATATGAAAGAGAGAATGTTATTGTAGTTCCATTGCTGGATTCTAAAGATTATGAAACGTTAAAAAGCGTCGCCGCAGCAAATTCAGACGTAAAGTTGGTGGGAGCAACATCGGTTCATATGGGGAATCGTGTTCCGATGAGCATCATAGATATTAATGGTGAAAAAAAGGAGGTGCTGAAATTTGAAGTAGGGGAAAATTATCTGGATGCTATGAATTTTGAATTGTTAAATGGTGATTTCCCGAATCAAGGAAGTAGCACAACAGAATCTAATCGCGTGGTGGTAAATGAAACGTTTGTTAATAGTTTGGGGTACTCAGACAATCCCCTTAACGTCACTTTCAGAACAGATAGTGTGAATTATCTCATTGTTGGGGTGATTAAGGATTTTCACTATTATTCATTTTATGATAAAATTCAGCCTTTGTTTATCAAATTGACAGATAAATCAAATTGGAATAAGGTGATTGTTCAAGTAGAACCCTCAAAATCTCAAAAGGTGTATGATGATCTAAAATCGGAGTGGCAGGTATTATTTCCTGATCAACCTTTCGATGGATACCAACAAACCGATACCTATGATTGGTATTATACCAACATCTCGGGTCATGGTAAATTGAGCTCCTTTATCGCGATTTTGTCTATGATACTTTCTTGCATGGGTTTATTTGGACTAGTTTCCTTGAATGTTACCTTCCGAATGAAAGAATACAGTATTCGAAAAGTACTAGGCGCTGGACTGGGCAACCTAACCAAGGTTATGAACAAAGAATTTATTTTACTGCTGTTGATCGCATTGATAATTGGTATTCCATTAAGCTATTGGATGCTTCTTTCACTCATCAATTCGATTTACCCGTATCATATGCCTTTGAATATTTTGCCCAATATATTGGGAGGAATCGTATTACTTCTAGCAGCGGTTATAACTATTTCAAGCCTTATTTATAAGGTGATAAGCACGAATCCTGCAGAGATTTTACGAAGTGAATAGAACAGGCTACGGTTGCTTAAATTGATTTTTCCAAATAACGAAATTTATGCCTTTTTCAATCCAGTTATTGAGGATATCGGTAGGTGGAGGAGCTGGAGAATAAGTAAAAGAACCCATTATTAAATCTAGATCACCATCTTGATCAACATCTCCTTTTTCAAGAAGCATCCATCTTCCTTCTGTTGAAATGGGGTGAGAATAGGACTTAAATTGGTAAATGTCTGTAGTGTTTTGATTATTTTCTAAATATAAAAAGGCTTCTTCCATTGAATTTTTATAATCTGGAAAGAACGAAGTCGCAGCTATATCGATGTCGCCATCTCCATCAAAGTCATCCGCCTCAACCTGAGTAGCTCCGTACATCGGAAAAAAGTAATTCTCCTTGAATTCATTCTCTCCTTGGTTGTCGAAGATATGAATGCCGTGAAACTCTTTCAACATGACTGAATAATCCGCATTGTCTCCACAAGCCAAAACGATATCATCGTCTCCATCGCCATCCATATCCTGAACGACAAAATCACTGGTGCCTTGAAGTGGATCTAGGGTGATCAATTGGCTGATTGAAAAGGTAAATCCTTCCTTTTGTGTGAATAAAAACACTCCTTCATTTCCTTGCGCAAAAAGGGCTACAATGTCTAGAAGACCGTCAGCATTCATATCTCGAATAGAGAATTTCAAAGAACCAGGAAAGGGGAGAAGGGTAGTTTTAACCAATTTCCCATCCCTTTTCATTAATAATGAAAGTCCGCCCGCTCGATTACCGTACTCACATATTAAAATCTCATCAGAACCATCTTGATCCAAATCTACTACTTCAAAATATACCGGGCGATTTAATCCTTCTTGAATTAACTCGATGGGAAGTTCCTTTTCCTTCTTCCACAGTTTCCCCAAATTTTTTTCATTGGGATGAAGCATTCCCATTTCCAAAATATACTCGACATCGCCAATGGTTTGCGTGTGGATTACCGGGAAATTGAAAAGACTATTGATTTCCATTTTTCCGCCTTCGTGCCAATTCCAAAAAGAACCGGTCCCGAAAGCTCCTTCTACTTTCCCATTGGAATCATTAATGTTTAAATAGGTCAATAACGGCCTGTTTTTTTCTGGATCAATTTGATAAGGTGAAGGAACAAACTGCCTTATAGAATCACTGCGATTAGCCCTATTTTCGTCGGGCCTGATTTCTTCAGGAGCCAATTTCAAAATATAGGAAGTCAGTGAGTCCCATTCCTGCTGTGAAATTACAGGCTTTTCTGGATAAGTACCGTACCGTTGAACAATGGAGTACTCGAGCATATCCAATTCTTTCATCGGATTGTAATCACGGACTTTTATCCCTAGTCGAGCTCCCATTTCGGGCAACACTTGCTCATCCCAAATGTGCTTTGGGAGTTTTTCAGGACCTGGGGCTAAGTGACAGGAAGTACAGTTACTCTGAAAAGCTTCTTCGCCGGTTTTTACCCCTGAACTTCTAAAAAAAACAACATAAAGTATCGCAACTACCGCTACCAATACCGCAATAATGCCGGTATATTTCATTCTTTATTTTCTCCCAATTTAAACTTTTCCAGAAATAATCTCTTCCACTACTGCCGGGTCTAATAATGTGGAGGTATCCCCAAGAGATCCGATTTCTCCCACTGCTACTTTTCTCAAAATTCTTCTCATGATTTTCCCTGAACGTGTCTTGGGTAAACCGCTGACGAATTGAATTTTATCTGGTTTGGCAATAGGGCCTAAAATCTGTGTAACTGTGGCTAGAATCTCCTTTCTTGCGGCTTCCATATCATTTGGCATATGGTAGGGAATGACATAAGCGTAAATCGCGTTTCCTTTTATATCGTGAGGATACCCAACCACAGCGACTTCACAAACGTTCTCATGTTCTGTGATGGCCGATTCAATTTCTGCAGTACCTAAATTATGAGCTGAAACAATGATTACGTCATCCACCCTTCCGGTAATTCGATAAAATCCTTCTTCATCTCGGCGTGCACCGTCTCCGGTAAAATATTTGCCCGGGAAAGCGGAAAAATAGGTTTCCCTAAATCGATCGTGATTTCCCCAAATGGTTCGGGCCATCGAAGGCCATGGAAATTTTATTGTAAGCGTACCTTCAACACCATTTCCTGAAATTTCTTTTCCTTCGGTATCGAGCAGCGCCGGTTGAATTCCGGGCATAGGAAATGAGGCAAACGATGGTTTCATTTTAGTGACACCTGCAATTGGCGAAATCATAAACCCACCGGTTTCTGTCTGCCACCAAGTATCAATAATAGGGCATTTACCCTTGCCTATATGTTCGTCGTACCAATGCCAAGCTTCCTCATTAATTGGCTCCCCTACCGAGCCTAATACACGGATAGAACTTAAATCATGTTTATCAACATAGCTGATATCCGCTTTTTGTAAAGCTCGGATTGC
>JAHEMU010000030.1 GCA_024643485.1 Cytophagales bacterium | reverse complement strand
GAAATATTTCGATAGTTTCAAATGGTCAATGGGCTGGGGTTTCCATTTTAGAGCTAATAGAAAAGTTCAAAGATCAGTTGGTAGGAAAAAAGGTGTATGATCAATTCCAAAATGAATTTCCTCTGTTAATTAAGTATCTGGATGCAAATGATGATCTTTCCATTCAGGTTCATCCAAATGATGAACTGGCAAAAGTTCGCCATAATAGCTTTGGAAAAACCGAAATGTGGTACATCATGCAAGCGGATAAGGGGTCCTTTTTATATCTTGGTTTTGATGAGAAACTCTCTCCTGAAAATTATGAAACCCATATTCAAAATAATACGATCCTTCAACCTCTCCACCAGGAGCAAGTTAGCGCAGGGGATTTGCTGTATATTCCAGCGGGTAGAGTTCATGCCATAGGAAAGGGTATATTATTGGCGGAAATTCAGCAAACTTCAGATATTACGTATCGAATTTATGATTTTGATCGGGCAGATTCGGGTGGTGTGAAACGTCAATTGCATACGGAAGAGTCGAAAGCAGCCATTGACTTTACTGTGCACCAAACGTATAAAACACCTTATCAAAAGGTAATGAATCAATCAGTGGAGGGAATTATATCTCCTTATTTTAAGACTGATGTGCTGTTTTTTAATACTGCAGTTGTTCGTGATTATAGTACGTTGGATTCATTTGTAGCATTGGTGTGTACAGAAGGTGAAGGAGAAATTATACAACAGGGTAATATTTATCCTATTGTAGCAGGACAAGTATACTTAATACCAGCGTCTTGTCCACAAATTGAACTTTCAACGTCAAAAAATTGTAAAATATTAGAAACGTATATTCCGTGAATAAAATAATAAATACAGAAGTCCAGTTTATTTCATTGGGAAATAAGGATTATAAAGAAACATGGGATTACCAAACTCAATTGTTTGAAGAAATTGTAGCAGTAAAGTTAAAAAACAGGCCATTACCTGATGAGGAGCAAGAGTTAACTTCGAATTACTTGCTGTTTTGTGAACACCCACATGTGTTTACACTTGGAAAGAGTGGTGACGAACAGCATTTATTAGTCTCACCGGAACAACTCAAAGACCATGACGCTTCCTTTTATAAAATAAATAGGGGAGGGGATATCACTTATCACGGGCCGGGTATCCCATCATCGATTTGGAAAATTTTTTCACGGATATTCATAAATATCTGCGATTTATGGAAGATGCAATCATTCTTACTCTTGCGGAGTTTGGAATTGAAGGACATCGTTTAGAAGGGTTAACGGGCGTTTGGTTAGATCCTTATACCCCAAAAGCAAGAAAGATTTGCGCTATGGGAGTAAAAACAAGTCGTTGGGTAACCATGCACGGGTTTGCCTTAAATGTTAACACTGATTTAAGTTATTTTTCTCACATTGTCCCCTGCGGCATTGATGACAAGGCAGTTACCTCTATGGAGAAGGAGCTTGGGGAAAAATTAGACATGAAAAAAGTGGCATCTGTTTGCAAACGCCACTTTTTTGAAGTTTTTGGGATGAGAGCCAGTTAAATTAATAGGCTCTTACATATTTTCCTTCTCTGAAGTTCACGAAAGATCTATTGGCTACATTTGTACCCCCTTGAGTAGGGAAATTACCGGTAAAGTACCAATCACCTGAGTGATCTGGAATCGCCTTATGTAGATTGCTTACTGTTTGATAGACCACTTCTAAATCAGCTTTCATGCCGGCAGGACGAACAATTTCACCGATTTTTTCAGAGATTTCATCGTATGAGAACAAATCATACAAATCATTCATATAGTTGATAGGTAATTTTTTGTTTAATGCATTTTTACATTTCTCATAAACTTCATCGAGCTTGTGATCCAAGTTTCGTTCTTCAATTAAGGCGATCATTGCTCTAAATGCCACAAATTCCGTAATTTTTGACATGTCAATCCCATAACAATCTGGGAATCGAATTTGAGGAGCGCTACTTGCGATGATGATTTTTTTAGGTTCAAGACGATCGAGCATGGTAAGGATACTCTTTTCTAGGGTCGTTCCTCTTACGATGGAATCATCAATGATTACCAAATTATCAATCCCTTTATGTATGACTTCAAAAGTAGTATCATAGGCATGAGCTACCATTTCGTCGCGATGGTTGTCATCGGCAATAAAGGTTCTAAGTTTGGCGTCTTTAAGTACTAATTTTTCAACTCTAGGTTTAAAGGACAACAGTTCTTCAAGCGATTCAACAGAAGGTTTTTTGTCTATTAGGACTTCTTTTCTTCTTTCAATCAAATAATCTTCAATACCGGCAATCATTCCTAAGTAGGAAGTTTCCGAGGTATTAGGGATATATGAAAATACGGTATTTTTCAAATCGAAATTGATTGCTTTCAGAATTTGAGGAACCAATAATTTCCCTAGAGTTTTTCTTTCGTTATAGATATCCGGGTCCGTTCCACGTGAGAAATAAATACGTTCGAAAGAGCATGATTTTTTCTCTCCTACAGGGACGATAGGATATTGGCCATATTCGCCATTTTTGCTTACAATGAGGCCATGACCAGGTTTAATTTCCTGAATACTGGTATATTCCACATTGAATGCAGTTTTAATGGCCGTTTTTTCAGAAGCCACGACTACCACTTCATCATCAGCGTAATAGTAAGCCGGTCGAATTCCATTGGGGTCTCGAACGACGAATGATGCTCCGTATCCAGTCATTCCGCACATGGCATATCCACCATCAAAATCTTTGCACGAACGTTTTAATACACGTTGTAAATCGACTTCTCCTTCAATGAAATCGGAAATTTCTTTACTGCTATAATTGTTCTTGTATTTCTTATATAGGTTTTCAACTTCTTCATCCAGGAAATGGCCAATTTTCTCCATGACCGTAACGGTATCTACTTTTTCTTTTGGATGCTGGCCCAGTTCGACTAAGATATCAAACAAGTCATCCACATTAGTCATGTTAAAATTACCTGCAACAACCAGATTTCTACTTCTCCAGTTACTACGGCGTAACATCGGATGGCAATTTTCTATACTGTTTTTACCATGAGTACCGTATCGCAAATGGCCCAACCAAGCTTCTCCTGTAAAAGCAGTGTTTTCAAACTGCCAATCGGCATCGTAATAATTTTCGCCGCCTAATTTTTGAGCTTTTCTAAGTTTTTTTCCAATTCGATCAAAAATATCCTTAATAGGTTGGTCTTCGACCGATCGATATCTGCTTATATAGCGCACTCCAGGGTTTGAGTCAATTTTGATATTGGCAATACCGGCTCCATCTTGCCCACGATTTCGCTGTTTTTCCATCAAAATATACATTTTGTTGATCGCGTAGGTGGGTGTACCGTACTTGTCGATATAATATTGGAGAGGTTTTCTCAATCGGATGTGGGCTATACCACATTCATGCTTAATTGCGTCGCTCATGGGCTTGAAGTTGTTGCAAATTTAGGGAATACTAATAAGCTAACAAACGGGTAACGCTAGGTAAGTAAGAAAAATTCTGAAAATCCTATTTTTTTGGAACTGAAAAAGAAAAAGTACAACCTTGATTTTTTTCACTTTCTACCCAAATGCTACCTCCGTTTTTCTCAACAAACTCCTTACTGAGTTTCAGACCAAGTCCCGTTCCTGGTTCGTTAAAAGTACCTGTTTTTGTAATGATTTTCTTTTCGTCAAAAATGCTATCCAGCTCTTGTTTGGTGAGTCCGATACCATTATCCTTTATGCTTAGAACAACATCTTTAACCCTTTCAGTTACGGATAATTTGATTTCACCCTCGTCATCGGTGAATTTTATTGAATTTGATAAAATATTTCTGATGGCAAGATCAATCATATTTTCATCAGCCTTTACAATAATAGAAGGTATGTCAATTTTAATTTTGAGTTTTTTCGAGGTGGTGTCACTTAATAATTTGACATTATTTTCAACCTTTTCCTTTAAATCAAATTCCACTTTATTAACAGTGATTCGGTTCATTTGTAGTAAAGTCCATTCCAATAAATTATCGATTAATTGGGAAGTTTGGTCAGTACGCTTTTTAATGTTTTTCAATAAATCACGTAATTCTTCTTCTGTTAATCCTTGAACTTCCGCTAAGTGTAAAATGCCCGACAAGGAACGGATAGGTGAACGGAGATCATGAGCCAAAATGGATATGAACTTATCTTTAAGTTTATTTAATTCTGCTAACTCATTGTTTTTAAGTTCTGTACCTTTTTTATGTCGTTCAAGTAAGAGGTTAAGTTTCCTCCTTTTGGTACTAGACCTATAAAGTGATATTAACAATAAGGACATAAAAGCAAGAATAGATACTAGGAAATTGCGAAGCGTATCTTGCTTTTTCATTTCTGAGTTACGTTGCTGTTCTCTAGTAGTCAAAAACAAAATTTCATAATCGCGCTGCTGAAGCTGATTTTGAAGTTGAAGATTGGATAAGTTATTAACACTCTCCAAATCTCTCAAGCTATCTTTTAGTGCAGAATGAATTTTGAAATATGAAAGCGATTGGTCGTATAGGTTTTGACGCTCATAAATAAGGGATAACAAACGATATGAATTTACCAGTTGATCGCCCATATGACTCTGTTTAGCTATTTTTATGCTTTGATTAGCAATGGATTCAGCTATTTGAAGCCTGTTAAGTTTTATATTGAGTTCAACTTGAGAATTTAAAATGTTAGTTTGCAAATTAGAATTGCCAATTTTTGTCGAGATTTCCAATGCTTGATTCATAAAGATACCAGCACTGTCGAGATTGTTTTTCTGTAAATAGCATAATCCTATTCTTTCTAATGCCTCGGAGATTATTTCAAACTCATTAAATTTTCGTGCAATCTTCAACCCGAGCTTAAGTTTGATTAGTGAGGAGTCATATTTAGACTGCATATAATAGATATGACCAAGTTCATTCATCACAAATGCCTCACCGATGGAATCTTTAACCGAAAGACTTATGTCGAGGGATCGATAGAAACGGGAGGATGCAGAATCTAACTGATTGAGATGTTTGAAGACCAACCCTTGGTTAAAGGTGGATATCGCCTGATAAAAAGTGTTTTTTGTTTTACGGGCCAGTTTTTCAGTTTCTAAGAAATATTGATAAGCTTCATGATAATTTTTCATATGTGAATAATCATCACCTATGTTATTTATTACCTTAGCTAAAATTGCGCTATCTGGCTTTTCTTTAATACGTTCAAGGGCATTTAAATCATTTTTTAAAGCTTCTACATATTCGCCTTGTATGGTGCGAATGGATCCAATGATTAAAAATCCTTTTGCTTCAAATGATACTAGAGACTGCTTATTGGCGTTTTTTATGACTTCAGAAGCGTAATAAATGGCACTGTCTTGCTTGGAATAACGCAGGTTATTAGCTTTATCCAGCAATTTGCTCATATAGGCAGTGTCCATAACCGCTTCCAACTTTGCCTTTTGGGCAGAAAGGGAAAATGAAAAAGCCAAAAGAATTATACCTACAAAAAACTTCATAAGCGGAAATTTAACAACAAATATAATGAACACATAATAATAATTTCATTTTTACTTACAAGATCGTTTAAAAATGAAATTTAATAAAACGAACAAAAAGTATAACGTTACCTGTAGTTTTTTGTTTATTATCGAAAGAATTAAATTTATTTTTTCCGATAAAACGCTAATAATTGATTTTATTACATCGAATGCAATCGATTTTAAAAAATATTCATCAAATGATGTATTTCCATTTTAATTGGTTTTCCAAAAAAACGAGAGGCAGATTCTTCAAAAAAGGGTGTTAAATCAGAAGCATAACATTCTATTTCAGTGGTGACGCTTTTGTTTTGTGGATCAAATTCATTTAAATAATTGCCCATAATCTCACTAGAGTCGAGGATGGAAACTCGGGGTCCCATATATTCGGAAATGTCCTTTTTAAGAAGCGGGTAATGTGTACAGCCTAAGATAAGGGCGTCTAATTCTTGAAAGTCGGCATGGTGAAGATATTCTTCAATTATACGTTTTCTCAAATCTTCACTGAAGATATTTTCTTCTATGACAGGAACCAATAAAGGCGTTGCCATCGCGCTGGTAGAGATTCCCTTATTTTTAGACTTGAGTAAATTTTGGTAAATCTCAGAATCAATTGTTCTTTTTGTGCCAATTACACCTACGTGTTTTTTTGGAAAACCTTTCACCACGTAATCGACCATGGGGTCAATGACATTGATTACTTTTATTTTGTGCCCTAAGTATTCTTTTAAAAGATCGGTTGCAGAAGCACTGGCCGAGTTGCAAGCTATTACTAGGGTCTCACAACCTTTGGCGACCAGAAATTCCGCGATTCTCACGCTGTAGGCTTGAATAGCTGCTGCAGATTTATCACCATAAGGTAAATGAGCAATATCGCCATAATAAATTAGCTTATCATAGGCGTTGAGATCAGCAATGGCTTTAGCCACCGTTAAACCGCCTATTCCACTATCGAAAACTCCAATTGTTGCCATTTTAGATTTTTTTCAAAATTATTAATAAAAATTCGGTAATGATAGGGGTTGGAATTTTTTGTATAATTGCAAAAATAATAATCATTTAATTCATGAACGATCTACTAAAAGGAAAAAGAGGAATCATTTTTGGAGCGTTGGACGAAAATTCAATCGCTTGGAAAACCGCTTTGGAGGCTAAAAAGCAAGGAGCGATGTTTACATTAACAAATGCCCCTATCGCCATGAGAATGGGTGCCATTCAAAAACTTGCTGAAACTTGTAACGCTGAAGTAATTCCAGCGGATGCTACTTCAATTGAAGACCTGACCAATCTGTTTGAAAAGTCAAAAGAAATTTTAGGTGGTAACATCGATTTTGTTTTGCATTCTATCGGAATGAGTCCAAATGTTAGAAAAGGAAAAGAATACGGTGACTTGAACTATGAGTGGTTCATGAAATCAATCGATATCTCTGCTCTTTCTTTCCATAAAGTTTGTCAGGTAGCTGAAAAAACTGATTCGATGAATGAGTGGGGTTCAATTGTAGCACTAAGTTATATCGCTGCACAACGAACATTCCCTGATTACTCTGATATGGCACAAGCCAAAGCAACTTTGGAATCGATTGCCAGAAGCTACGGTGCTCGTTTCGGCCAACTGAAGAAGGTGCGTGTAAATACCATTTCACAATCGCCAACGAAAACGACTGCTGGTACAGGTATTACAGGTTTTGATGTATTTTACGACTACGCTGATATGCTTTCTCCTTTGGGAAATGCAAGTGGTGAAGATTGTGCAAATTACATTGTTTCCTTATTCTCGGATTTCACAAGAATGGTTACCATGCAGAATCTAATGCACGATGGTGGCTTCTCAACTAGTGGAATTACCCAACAATTGATTGATCGATTGAGTAAATAAATATGCTTGTTTTCCCAAATGCCAAAATCAATCTGGGATTAAACGTCATTTCGAAACGGCCGGATGGATATCACGATATATCCTCCGTGCTGTTTCCTATTCCTTTGGAAGAAGCACTTGAAATTGTCCCTTCTTCTACATTTGAATTTTCTTCCAGTGGGTTGCCAATTCCAGGCCATACTCATTCAAATTTAGTGGTGAAGGCTTGGGAATTATTGAACCTTCAATTTTCAATCCCACCCGTTCATATTCATTTGCATAAATGTATACCCATGGGTGGCGGATTAGGAGGCGGAAGCGCGGATGCTGCTTTTGCTTTATCTACTTTAAATAAGCTTTTTAATTTAGATCTTTCAGTCGGAAAGCTTCAAAAGCTGGCGGCCGAATTGGGATCTGATTGCCCATTTTTCATTGAGAATAAACCTGCTTTGGCTTCCGGACGTGGAACTGAATTAATGAATATTAATCTCGATTTATCAGGATATTATTTGTTATTGGTTTTTCCTGAAATTCATTCTTCTACTAAGGAAGCATACGAAGGATTAACACCTTCAATCCCTGCCATTTCTATTAGTGAAATTATTCAACGTCCCGTTTCGGAATGGAAAGCGGACTTGGTCAATGATTTTGAAAAAAGTATTTTTAAGAAGTATCCAGAATTAAAGGATTTGAAAAAATCTTTTTACGATTCGGGTGCTGATTATGCGGCTATGAGCGGATCAGGCAGTACCATGTTTGGGATTTTCAGAACCCCTCCTGATAAGTTGAAAAATACAGTTTACCATCAATTGATAATGCAATTATAATTTATTGCGTGTAAAAATCGATCTTTTGCTCCAATTGGCTCTTAATTGGTCACTCCAGATTTTGTTGTGCATCCAGTCTCCGATTACTACTGCCAATACTCCCAACATAGCGCCGAAGTACACATCGATAAAGAAATGTTGAAGTAGATATACTCTACTACAGGCCACTAAAATGGCCAAAAGAAAACAAAGTATATAAAATGCTTTTCTGTTAATAACTGTCGAAATAAAATAAAAGAGAGCAAAAGCAGCTAATGAATGTCCGGAAGGAAATGTATTTCGAACGGCAACTTTTACCCCTTCTACAAATTGCCAATGTATCTCTTCAGTGAAATAGGCTGTTGGTCGCGGCCATCCTAAAAAAATCGTTTTCTTCAAGCCTTGAGAGATGATTAGCGTCCAAAGTGAAACGCTAACAAGTTTTATCGAATCATTAAAATTGACAAACAACAGCCCAATCAAGGCAGGAAGAAACATTAGCCCGTCTCCTAAATGAGTTCCGTACTTAAATAGTATACTCAAAAATGGAGTACGATGCACATTTACCCAAAGAATGATTTCTCCTTTATTGGTAAGTAGGACGACAAAGAAGCCGACTATCATAAAAAGAAACCACAGTATGAGGAAAGGGTTGAGTCGTTTTTTCATTTAATTGGGGATCTTTCTGCGTTTTAATTGTCGATTTAAAAACGGGTAAATGGTAACTGAAAAAAGAATAATTGCTGTTCCTAGATAAAACCCTGGGGCCATTTTTTCTGAATCTCCAAAAATGATCACCGCCAATACAATTCCATACACAGGTTCTAAGTTTACGACTAGATTAGAAGTAAATGCGGACATCCTTTTCATGAGCTCCACCCATTCGGAATATGCATAAACGGTACAGACGCCTGCAAGTAGAATCAGCCATAAAAAGTCATTGGTCGACAAGGTCAATTGAAGGGGTTCCTTCATGATCAGGTTTGAATAAATTGGAAAAAACAATGTAATGGAAATGCTTGCGCCAATCATCTCGTAAAAAGTAATGACTTTATGATTGAATTGTTTGCTTATTTTTGAGTTCAGCACAGAAAAAGTGGCAGCTAATAAAGCGGAAATTATACCAAAGGTAAGTCCTAATGCATGGTTAAATTCAAATCGGAAGATGACATACAATCCAAATATGATAATTAGCCCAAGAAAAACTTCGTGTTTATAAATCCGCCTTTTTAAAAGGATGGGTTCAATAAAGGAAGTCCAAAGTGAGGTAGTCGCCATGCCTGCTAAACAGATCGAAACCGTTGAAACTCTTGCGGCTGCAAAAAAGAAAATCCAATGGGCGGCCATTAACACCCCAATACCTAAAATACGAATCAAATATTTACGAGGTACGTACCAATCAATTTTTCTATATAAAAGAATGAAATATAGCCCTATGGCGGCAAAAAGGGTTCGGTAAAAGACTACTTCCACGGAAGGGATAGAAATAAGTTTGCCTAAAATAGCAGTAAAGCCCCAGATGACCACCAACAAATGCAGGCGCATCATGTCTTTAGAAGTATAGGTGTTGTGGCTCATTATTTTGGGACAGATTTATACATGAGCAAGGAAATTGAACCGAATAGAATGTTAGGTATCCAAACGGATAATGCAGGATTTAAATCACCAACTTCGGCGATAGATTTTGTTAAAATGAAGCACATGATAAACAAAAATGAGAGGAGAAATCCCAATGCTATACGGAATCCGGTTCCACCTCTTGATTTACGTGATGAAACTGTAATACCCATAAAAGTGAGAATAAGTACTGCAAAAGGACTAGTAAAGCGGACATATTTTTCAACTTCATACACCTCGACATTTCCCGCCCCCCTCGATTTTAATCTGCCGATGTAGTCATTGAGTTCATTTAAAGTCATACCGTCGTATCGTCGGTAATCGTTGCTAAATTCTTCAGGACGGATAGATAATACGGTATCCATGGATTCACCAGTTTCAACAATTTCTTTTTCACCATCCATTTTCCAACTTTTCCAATCTTTTAAAATCCACACCTCTTTTTCCTGATTCCACTGTATTAATCGCGAAAATAGTTTTTCTTTCAATTCAGTCCCTTCCATTCTTTCGAGGGTAAATTGCTGACCAATAGTTGTGGAGTTATTATAACTCCTCAAGTAGAAAAAGTCGCGTGGCCCTACTTGCAAATGCACATCGCGTTCTGAGAAGAAAAATGTTTTCTCGAGATATTTTATTTCAAAATCCAGTCGATCTCGATTAGAATTAGGTATGACCCAGCCTGTAAAATAAAAGTTAAGCGAGCCAATAATGAGCGCACCGTATAAGTAGGGTACTAACAATCGTCTAAAGCTCATTCCCGAACTTAGCATGGCTATGATTTCGGTATGTTCCGCCATTCGGGAAGTCACGTAAACGGTGGCAATAAAAATGGTAATAGGAGTAATTAAATTTGCAATGAATGGGATGAAATCAAGATAATATCCCAAAACATCTGTAAACCCAAGGTCATTCGCAGAGAATTTACCCATTTTTTCGGTAATATCGATGACCACGATAATGATCACAAGGATAAAAACGACGAAAAAGAAGGTAATTAGCAGTCTTTTTAGAATATACCAATCGAGTAAACGAATTTTCATAATCGTCTGGATAGTTTTTCTACCATTTGATTTTTCCAAGCGAGAAAATCACCTTTCAAGATTCTTTCCCTAGCTTCTTTCATGAGCCAAAGATAGAAGGTTAGATTGTGAATACTTGAAATTTGAGCACCTAATAATTCTTTACTAATGATTAGATGCCTTAAATAAGCTTTGGAAAATTGCGCACTCACTTCACTTTCACAACCGGTATCTATTGGAGTGAAATCGCTTTTCCATTTTTCATTTTTGATATTAATTACGCCTTCAGAGGTGAATAACATCCCATTTCTAGCGTTTCTTGTTGGCATTACGCAATCAAACATATCCACTCCTAAAGCGATACATTCCAATAAATTTGCGGGAGTTCCTACTCCCATGAGGTAACGCGGTTTATCCGTAGGCAACTCTTCACATACCCAGGCAGTCATTTCGTACATGATTTCTGCGGGTTCACCAACAGAAAGTCCACCTATTGCGTTCCCATCTGCACCTTGGTCGGCAATAAATCGCGCTGATTCTTTTCTTAAATCTTTATAAGTGCTTCCCTGTACTATGGGGAAAAGTGTTTGTTGATGACCGTATTTGGGTTGCGTATTTCCCATGTGGGTAATACAGCGCGTGAGCCACCGGTGCGTCATGTCCATGGATTTTTTAGCGTATCCGTACTCGCAAGGGTAGGGTGTACACTCGTCAAAAGCCATGATAATATCTGCGCCAATGGTTCTTTGTATGTCGATGGCCGACTCCGGAGAAAAAAACTGCGGGGAACCGTCGATATGAGATTTGAATTTCACCCCTTCTTCTTTGATCTTTCTGTTTGCGGCCAATGAATATACCTGATATCCTCCGCTATCGGTGAGCATGGGGCGATCCCAGTTAATGAATTGGTGAAGACCACCTGCACTTTCCAGGATTTCCATGCCCGGACGTAAAAATAGGTGGTAGGTGTTTCCCAGAATAATTTGGGCTTTTACTTGTTCCTTTAGTTCCTTCTGATGTACCGCTTTTACCGTGCCTGCGGTACCAACCGGCATGAAAATGGGGGTTTGAATTTCACCATGATCAGTAGTAATGGTGCCACAACGGGCATTGGATTTTGGATCTTTACCGTGGATTTTAAACTCCATGAACAACAGTTATTAAGAAAGGTGTAACAAGTAACGGGGCAAGTTACTTTAATTGGCTTTAATTTTTATCTTTTTTTTCAACTCCTCTAGGGAAGCTCTAAAGCCAGAGTTGGTGTCTCTGAGGTCTTCAACGGCTTGTATGGAGTGAATAACCGTACTGTGATCTCTTCCGCCAAAGTGCATTCCGATGGCTTTAAGTGAGTGTTTTGTGAACTCTTTTGCCAGATACATCGCTACTTGGCGAGCCATTACAATTTCCTTTTTTCTCACCTTATCACGAAGCGCGCTTGCATTGACATCGAAGTATTCAGCCACTGTTTTTTGAATATAATCAATGTCAACTTCGGTATCTATGTCGCTAATGATGCTTTTTAACGTTTGTTTAGCCAGTTCTAAGTCAATTTCAACCCGATTAAGTGAGGAATGGGCGATAAGTGAAATCAAAACCCCTTCGAGTTCTCTAATATTCGTATCAACGCTGTAAGCGAGGTATTCAGTGACATCATCTGGGATATCTATACCGTCGTTTTGCATTTTACTTTTAATAATAGCAACACGAGTTTCGTAATCTGGCAATTGAAGGTCGGCAGTTAGGCCCCATTTAAATCTGCTGAGTAATCGCTCTTCTAATCCCTTCAAATCACGTGGTGGACAATCACTCGTCATGATGATTTGTTTCCCCATTTGGTGCAAGTGATTGAAGATATGGAAGAAGATTTCCTGAGTTTTTTCTTTTTTAGCAAGAAATTGGACGTCATCAATTAGAAGCACATCTACCTGCATATAATAATTTTGGAATTCTTGAATCCGATTATTTTTTAATGCGTCTATAAACTGTGACGTGAACTTTTCAGAGGAGACGTACAACACAAATTTATTTCTAAAATTAGAGCGCACATAATTTCCAATTGCTTGAATAAGATGTGTTTTACCTAAACCAACACCACCATAAAACATAAGAGGATTAAAAGAGGTAATACCCGGTTTTTGCGCAACGGCTAAACCCGCAGACCTGGCTAATCGATTGCAGTCACCTTCCACAAAATTATCAAAGATATAATTTGGGTTAAGTTGAGACTCTTTATTGTTTTGTTGTACTTCAGGAATATCAAAAGGAGTCGTTTGAACTGTAGATTTCGCCCCTTTTTGTGGGAGCTGAATCGACATTGGCTGGGAGGATTGATTTCCTCTATCTACGATGATGCTGTATTGTAGCTTTCCATCAGGACCGATAGTGCCAATAATTGCCTTTTTTAATACCGTGATATAATGTTCTTCCAGCCATTCATAAAACCACTGACTAGGCACTTCAACGGTAAGCACGTTGCTTTCAAGTTTCATAGGCCTGATTGGTTTAAACCAGGTTTCAAAACTCTTTTCGCCCACTTCGTGCCGTATGATTGTTAGGCAATCATTCCAAATGGTGGTATAGTCTATTTGCATTAATTCTGACAAACTGAAAAACAATTATCCTTGTACGCTAATAAAAAGGGGAGACAAATTTGGAAAAAAATGCTGAAGAAGAAAAAAAGTATGAGATATATTTTTGCTTGATTTGGAATTAAATTAGCAATGCTTACTAGGTTCTGTTAACAATCAGCCGGACAAGATAAAATAAAAGTAGTTCCTTTTCCCATTTCGGATTTTACAGAGATTTTCCCTCCATTTTTTTCAATAAAATCTCTACTTAAATAAAGACCAAGGCCA
>JAHEMU010000319.1 GCA_024643485.1 Cytophagales bacterium | reverse complement strand
GGGTTGAGCTGTAAGTAGTTTGAATAAATTTGTGCTGCTTGCTGATAATTGCCCTTTTCATATTGATCATCCGCTGAAAACAACTCTGAATTTTCATTACAACTCAACACAATCAATCCTAATCCCAAAAAAATCAGATACTTCATTCGCTATTTTTTAATTGTTAAGGGGTGCTTCAAATTTTTCACCCCAATTAATTCAATCCCGGCATCGCCTAAAAACATTTTTGCTTCTACCTTCACTGGAAGATGGTTTTCATCGTTCGAAATCCACGTGCGAATAGAATCCTCTCCATCAAAAAGATCATTATTGGGCATTAATGGATTTAATTTAATACAACTTATGGTTCCTAATTTTGTTTTTACATTATCCAGTCCACTATTTTTAAATTTCAAATCGTAGAATGAATCTTCAAAGAAACCAGGGATTTCCTTTACATCTCCTTCAGCAAAGTTAAGATAATCGATCACCCTAAGAAATAAAAAACCCCCAATCATATCTCTCATATTATCTTTCCCATTGTAATATTGAGCCGTTTTATACTTACCGGTTTTTCTACTCAATGTTTTTACTGTAACGGTATCGGTTAAGTGGTCGAAATAGGTAAATTCTGTTTTTCGATAATTTCCCTCTTTGATATAGCGAAATGCATGTTGGGTAACCATTGCCTCCTTATCAATATATGCACCCCAATGGTCATCCACCTTCGCCAACCAATCAACCCAGCCAGCTGTCTTGGCATAAATATCAACTTTATAACAAATTCGGTTATTATAGGTCTCGAATTTATCCTTTATTTTCAACGTTGCACTCCCTACCGTAAACCAGCCAAAGGTTACCTTAAATTCAAGCTCCTCGCCTAAATCAAAACTAGTATTATTATACTTTTTATAACCAGCAGGGTTTGTGTTTGAAGATTGACTCCAGACCTGAACAGTCATTAAAACACCAATAAAAATTAAAATATTACGTCCCATAGCCTTAGTTATACAAAATAAATGCCAATTAAACGGATACACTATGTTCACGTAATGCTTGGTTCAAAGAGGTCTTTTTATCAGTGCTCTCTTTTCTCTTCCCAATTATTAACGCACAAGGCACCTGATAGTTTCCGGATGGGAAGGTTTTGGTATACGAACCTGGGATGACCACTGAACGGGCAGGTACTTCCATCTTATGCTCTATCGGTTCGGTTCCCGTAACATCAATTATTTTAGTGCTCGCAGTAAGGACTACATTAGCCCCTAACACAGCTTCTTCACCAATTCGGACTCCCTCTACTACTATACAACGCGACCCAATAAATGCATTGTCTTCAATAATTACCGGAGCGGCTTGTACAGGCTCTAACACTCCTCCAATACCAACACCACCGCTTAAATGCACATTTTTACCTATTTGAGCACAACTCCCCACGGTTGCCCATGTGTCCACCATCGTACCTGCGTCTACATACGCCCCAATATTTACATATGACGGCATCAAAACAACTCCAGAAGAAATAAATGCACCGTATCTACTTACCGCATGAGGGACCACTCTAATACCCTTTTCGGCATAACCGGTCTTCAACGCCATTTTATCATGGAATTCCATCGGTCCCGCATGACTGGTTTCCATTTTATTAATTGGAAAATATAAAATCACTGCTTTCTTAACCCAATCATTAACCTGCCATCCAGATGGGGTGGGTTGAGCAACACGTAAACTTCCTTCGTCCAATTGAAAAATTACCTTTTTTATTGCCTCCTGAACGTAGTCTTCTTTCAATAATTCTCGATTATCCCAGGCTTCTTCAATTATCTGCTTGATTTCCATTTTTCTAAGTTTAAATTTACAGTAAATGAAACAGCACCATATTTTAATAGCCTCCACACTCAAGCCGGTAGATGATACCAGGATGTTTGAAAAACTCGCTGTTTCAATTAACAAATTAACAGGGTTTTCAGTTAAAATAATGGGTAATGGTGGAAAAATTAATTCAGACTTACCTATTTATGGCGATCCTGTATTCAAATTTAAGCGAAATGCCTTTCTAAAAAGAATTTTCGCACCCTTCTTCATATTAGCTCGAGTAATTAAAAGGAGGCCCTCAGTTATTATTCTTTCTACTTTCGAATTACTAATAATTTCACCTTTACTCGCACTGATGGGTATTCAAGTAATTTACGATGTTCGAGAAAACTATCGCTTAAATGTGAGTCATTCCGTTGCTTATTCCATAGTTCAAAAAATGATGTTTAAGAATTGGGTGAAATTTAACGAATGGATATCAAGACCCTTTATCAAAAATTATATTTGCGCCGAAACAATTTATTTAAAACAATTGCCTTTTTTATCACAAAAAGGCATTATTATCGAAAATCGATTGGTAAAAAGCAATCTGCCGCCCTCCACAAAAAGAGACCATTCACTTTGGATTTTCACTGGGACAGTTGCCAAACAAACAGGGATTTTTAATTGTATGATGTTATTTAAAAAATATCAATTACAGTTTCCTGAATCAAAACTAATCATTGCCGGGAAATGCCATATTGAATCTCTAAAAACCAAATTAAAGGCAGAACTGAACCAAATTACAGGTGTAGAAATTCTGAATGATTTGAATGGAGTAAGTCATTCCGAAATAATTCATCTGATACAAAAGGCTGGAATCGGGTTTATCGGTTATGAAAATCTCCCATCAATTTCTGGTAAAATTCCCACTAAATATTATGAATATAAAGGGTGTGGAGTACCCATTCTATTGTTCCATACGCCTTGGCTAAATCACCTTATCTCTGGAAAATCTGGCCAAATTATTCATAATTTAGACTCATTCGATCCCCTTTCGATGCATCATTTAATTCATCAACAAATCGAAAACGATTCACACCAATCAGATGCACAATTATATTGGGAAACTCATGAACATGATTTGTTGACAATTTTACCAAAATCATAATTGAACTACTGTTAAAACTCCTAAATTCCTTGAAACTATATGAATCTTAGCAGTTCGGTTATTGGATATCTCAGTGTTTTTAGCTCCATCATTTTTGGATTTGGGGTATTACACGCCGAAAACATTATGCGCTTTATTGGAATTGGGATAGATGAAAATATCTTTAACTTTTCATTTCATTCATTGGATTTTTCAATAAATACACCAGAGCCTATAATTTCCTTTTTATGAAGTTCTGCAAAGGCGCCGTTCACCAAAATGTATTGAAAACCTGTTGCTAATTCGTGCGGATGTTCAAAAGTAGCTCGGTCTACTACTTCCTCTGGATAAAAAATCAAAATATCTGCTTTCATCCCAACATTAAGCACACCTCTTTTATTTAATTTTAGGGATTCTGCTGTTAAACCAGTCATTTTATTAATAGCCATTTCGAGTGAAAATAACTCCTTTTCATATACATATTCACGTATGATTTTAGCAAATGAACCATATCCTCGCGGATGATGCATCGTTGGGCTTCCATCGGTACAAACCATGGTAAACGGATATTGGATTAATCGTTCCTGAAGTTCATCGTCCATTACAAAATATGCGGCAGATGTGCCAGAAGGTCCAATGCGATCAATTAACAAATCCGTAAATGATAAATGCAGAGAGTCCGCAACCTGTTTAAGTGTTTTTCCCG
>JAHEMU010000029.1 GCA_024643485.1 Cytophagales bacterium | reverse complement strand
CGCAATGCTTTTATCTGTTCCCATTTTGTTGAAATATTGTCGGGCGGTTATTAATCCTTGAACTAAATAGGCTGTCTCTACTAAATCACCACCATCATCGAATTCACCAAAAGGTTTAACTTTCCCTGTTTCACCGTACATCCAATGTGGCCAGGCTCCGTGAAATCTATCCGCTTTTTCAAGAAAACCAATTAATTTTTCAAAGTGAGCTAATCCCTCTTCGTTTGAAATGAATTTTCGCTCCATTCCAACGATAAGTGCCATAATTCCGAAGCCAGTACCGCCGGAGGTTACCACATTTTCATCATGATCAGGATACTCACCATCCAAATGTAAACGCTCCCTAGCTGCACCAGATGAAGGCTCTGCGCCTTCATAAAAGTATTGAAACGTTCGATATTGAATTAAAGTAAGCAATGAGTCGTCTGAAATGGTTATTAAACGATTCAATTCATCCGTATTCTCTACTGAAGCTTCCGATCTGCAAGCTGAGAATAAGGATACTCCTGTTAAAACAGCACTTAACAATAATAAATGTTTAACTGCTGATACGATAATTTCACTTAAAATCGATGGTGCGATATTAAATTTGAACAAATTGGAAATCAACATGATTTAAATGTTTAGTCTATTGGAAATATGGCCGTTTTTTAGCAGGGTTAAACCGCATCCTTCCCCCTTCCCAGGAACAAATTACGTGAAATTCATCACTTTATGTGTTTATAAACGCTTAGTTTTAACAAAACAGCTAATTTTAGTGTAACTGAGACTTATCAGTCATTCTGAATCTGATAATTAATGCAGAGAGGGCTGTTAATCCCGAAACAATCCAAATCGTTTCATTTAAACTAGTCAAATCCACAAGTATTCCAGTAATTAAAGCCCCAATAGCATAACCAGAGTCTCTCCAAAACCTGAATACCCCAACTACTTCTGCACGCTGAGAGGGTTGAACCTCTTTTGATATTGCTGCTAAAAAGGTAGGGTAAACTAAGGCTGTGCCTATTCCCATTCCAACACCAGCTAATGCTTGTTGCCAGAACAAATCTGAACCAATTATACCTGCTATGCTTATTGCCTGTATGAGCATTCCAAAATACAATATTCCTTTTACATTGAATTTGTCTGACAATGGTCCTGTAAACAATTGCCCTGCCCCCCAAACCAATGGATATATGGCAATTATTTTACCTGCGTCCACCAAACTAAAGTTATAACTCATAAGCAAAATAGGAAGTAGCCCCCACAGCATACCATCATTGAGGTTATTAATTAACCCTGCCTGCGTAATACTACTTAGGTTTCTATCTTTAAATGTGGTAGTAAGAAATACGTTTTTAATGGGTTTGACTATTGATTCCTTAGACTCTAATTGAACAAAATGTCCAGTATCTTTAACAAATAGGATGCTGATTAATAATCCCGCTATCGCAAAACCCAAACCTAAATAAAAAGGATAAGGTTTTAGACCATACTCAGAAGCTAACCAGGACGTTACGAATGCGGTAATCCCAACAGCGAGATACCCCATAGACTCATTAATCCCCATTGCTAACCCACGCTTTTTTGGACCAACTAAATCAATTTTCATAATTACTGTGCTCGTCCAGGTTAAACCCTGACTTACACCTAAAAACATATTTGCAACCCCTACCCAGGCCCAATTTGGAGCATATAAAATCAATAATGGAACAGGGAGTGCAATTATCCAACCAAGGATTAATACATTTTTTCGTCCCCATTTATTAAATAGTCTGCCTGTAAAATAGTTTGCTATAGCTTTAGAAAACCCAAAAACTACAATAAAAGAAAGCAATGCTATTGTGGCATTTAAACTAAAATAGGTGGATGCAAATTCCGGCAAAATAGAACGTTCCATCCCTACCATACCTCCCACAAATCCATTCACTAAAACAAGCAATATGAATTGCTTTAAGTTCTCCTTTAATCCTAATTCAACTTTTCCGCTCATTTTTCAATCTTTTGTATTTGAATCATTGATTAATTTTAACGTTTTCGAATGGTTAAATATATTCCTAACCCAATAAAAGCACCGCCAAATATTTGTGATAAAGTGATGATTTGTCCGAAAAACAATCCACTTACCACCGCGAAAATAGGCACTAAATTTAGAAATATAGCTGTCTTTCCTGCCCCAACCTGCTTAATTCCATTATTCCAAACGGTAAAACTTAGGGTTGTACCTAACACTCCCATTGCAGCCAAAGAAAGCCAAAACTTGTTATCTAAAGTGTTTAAAAGAGATTCATTGTGCCAATCTGTCCAACTGCTTAACACAAATAAAAGAAAACTTGTAGCAGTAGTTATTAGAGTGAGCCAAACAGGATGAATCCATTGGAGGTATTTCTGAATGAGAACATTGTGAAATGCGAACAAAATACTTGCAATAAAAAGGTAAAGATCTCCCCTATTTATTTCTAAATGTAAAATTTGAATGAGGTTACCATGTGTAATCACAATTAGGACTCCAAATAGAGAAATGGCAATACCATAAATTTGTTTTTTTGATACTGGCGTTGCTATTAACAAGGAAGATATGATTAAGGTGAGCATTGGATTTAAGGCTACCAATAATGCCCCATTGATAGCTTGAGTCAATGATAACCCTTTAAAAAAGAAGTAATTAAATAGAAACACACCCGATAAACCTACTAATCCGATGGGTATTATGTGGTTAATCGTTTTCTTAAAAACTTCTACTGATAAGTGCTTTAACCCAATAAAAGGAAACAGGATTATTAACCCAACAGTGGCAAAAAAATACCTCACAGCACTCGCCGCCATCGGACTCACATAAGATGTTGCTATTTGGGCAAAATGGAAATTGATACCCCAAAATAAAGTACCGAGAAGCAGTAGAAAATAAGTTTGGGATTTTTTCATAGTGATTAAGCGAATTACAGTAAAATTCACCACAAATACATAGAATTCATCCCTATTTTATGAGAACCTTTATCTTTATTCTCAAAAATTGCTTTAAATTAATCGCTTAAACATTTACCTAATATCTTAATGGAACATTTTATTGCGTTTTTTGAAGAAATTCCTACTTGGTTCAGAGCTGGTTTACTGTACGGTGGTATCGTGTTTTTTTGGTTTATAGAAGGATGGGTGCCCTTGCATTCTTTTAAATATAAAAAATTGGGACATGCATTAACCAATGTATTACTAACTCTTATAAATTCATTTATTGCACTTAGCTTAGCTTTTGTATTAGTTAAAATCACTGAATTTACTGCGGAAAAACAATTTGGCCTATTATATATATTTGATTTGCCACTTTGGCTAAATGTGATATTGGGGGTAATGATGCTAGATTTAGTCGGTGCCTACTTTATTCATTGGACCGAGCATAAGGTTAAATGGATGTGGAAATTTCATTTAATTCATCATACCGATATGCATGTGGATGTAACAACAGGTTTACGTCATCATCCTGGCGAAATGTTATTTAGGATTAGTTTTACTTGGTTAGCTGCGTCTGTATCTGGAGCAGGAATAGGTACCATCATACTCTACCAATCTCTTTCTGTTTTATTTACCCACCTAACACATGCAAATTTAAATATCCCGGATAAAATTGATAAAGTAATCAGCTTAATTCTGGTTTCTCCTAATATGCATAAAATTCACCATCATTATAAATTACCACTAACTGATACCAATTACGGAAATATTTTTTCAATATGGGATCGTATTTTCGGAACCTTTAGGTACGTAAATGCCCGTGAACTGGTATATGGTATTGATACTCATATGGATCAAAAAGAGACTCAAAATATGGGAGAATTATTAAAAATACCATTTACCCCCTACCGACCTCCATCTGGTGAAGATGCTAAATTCAGTTAGTTAATTGGTCTCAAATTCAACGGATATTTCAAAAGGGGAATGATTAAAATAAGCCCCTTTTGAAATTGATTTTGCTCTATTTATAAATTCGTGTAAAGAATGGGTCATTGTGTTCGACAATGAAATTAAAGGAACATCACTTTGAAAGTTAATTCTGTGAATATTTTCTTCACTAAAAGTGACTAACTTAAAATCTCCAGTTACGTCTAATTGTTTTATAATATTTAGGAATTCACTCACAAGATTATAAATAATACGATTAAACGCTGTGCAACTCAAATTTAGTCTATTACGCAAAATCACTCTAACATCTCTGTCAATTGACATATTAAAACCATCGACTAAATCTTCTAAACCAGATTCTAATCCAAAATGCTTTAAAGCAATGGGATGTAAACTGTTATTAATTTCGGTTCCAGAAGCTAATGCGGCAGATAATAGATGTTTTAGCTTTTCTTGATTGCTCAGATCTATTTGTGTACTCAACAATGGCAGTGCAGCGGCAATTGTTGAAAGTACTTTTCCATGTAATTTTGTTGCTAACTGTTCAAGTTCATGTTCCTTTCGTGAAATTGACTGATGGAAATATGAACTATTATCTTGATTTTGATTAGTTTCTAACACTCCCTCCACTTCAGATTGATAGAAACGATTCTTAGCCCTTTTGAACAATTTCATTATAACTTTATTAATAATTAGTATAGCATTAACAATTTAAATTACCTTATATATATAGTTAAATATATATAATTGAATAAAACATTAAACGCAAGCTATTATTTATATACAATTAATTGCAAAGATCTCGTTTCGTATAATTACACATTTATGTGCAAAATTATTTTCATTTATTAGACTTTTGAACTAGGTCATAATTATCCAATAATACTTTCATCATTGATTCAGCAGCCACTTGTCCCTTCTGTTTGATGAAAGTCCGACTCGTTCTATCACCAATCTCATATGTTATTCCTTCTGCTTTAAACTGCTGATAAAACCATCCCTTCGTGACAGGAGCTCCTAATCCGGAGGAACTCTCATTTATATCATATCCTGTAATTTTTTGCTCCATTGATTGAAACCATAAGGGAGTAAACCAATCAATTTTACTTGGTCCGGAAGCATCCATAGTATAATAAACATCTTCCCAGGTTGAATGAAAGTCCAGGCCAAGTATGACGTTATTTTTACTCTTATTAACTTCATGTACCAAATGATTAGCAATATTTCTCACCTCCTGTTGCTTATAATCTGCCCAATCCCGATTTAAATCAATTCCACCTGTATTATGTCTCCAATGTCCTAAATCTACACCATCAGGATTTACCATTGGGTAAACCATTATCCGAAATTTCTTAAGGAAACCATTTTCACCACCTTGTTCAACTATCGTATTTAGAAATGATTTTAACGCATAATATCCGGTAACTTCCGGTGGATGTTGGCGACTAAGTATAACAATCGTGGGTTTTATTATGGTAGATTTATCATAAATATCAATAAAATAGAGCGGTCGACCTTGAACGGAAACACCAGCATTACCATTATGAATTAAAATGGATGAATTAGCTAGAGAATCTATCCACATTCCTACTTTTCTGTGGTCTTCAATCTCTTGTGCAGCAATCCAAAGCGTATCTTTTGAAACATTTACTTTTAAAAATACAGAAGTACTATCTTTGCCTTTGGTTATTAAATTTTCGTTTAAAACACTCCATTCATTACCATCTGAGCTTATTTTAGGGGTATACCGATTAAATCCATAGGTGTACTTTAGTTCAATATGAATGGATTTCGGTTGATCACTCCATAATTTAAAAGCATACCAAGGGCTTGGATTTATGGGAGTATTTTCAGGAGAAATGATGGCTTGGAAAAGAGTATCATTTACAGCAATAAAATCATTCAATCGAGCCCCTGCAAATTGGTTTGAGACTGATATGCCATGCATTTGATAGGTCTGTTTTATTTGATAATTTATTTTACGGGTCTCAGTGTCTACTGTAGTAGGATATTCAAAGTTTTTTAAAGACTGTTTAGCTACTTTACAAGAGAATAAGAACAGTAAAATACTACAATAAATAAAAGCTAGACGGGCAGTTTTTTTATTCATTTTCACCGAATTAAGGTTCAACTTCTGTATATTCAAGTAATTTACGACAGAATTAAAATAAAAAAAGGTGTAATCTTAAAGAATACACCTTTTTTTATTGAGCATGATTTGATTAATTATATCCTAATTCTTCAATTCGTGCTTTAATTTTTTCAGCATTGTCATAATCTTTCAATTGCATGTATAGATACTGCAATGTTTCAAGGGTGGTTTGATCATTTGGGTTAGCAAATCTGCATTTTTCCCAGTAAGGAAGAGATGTTTTTGCAATATCTTGAATTTGCGTATCAATCTCTTTTGCTTTTGCTAAATCTGCCTTTGAATAACCTAGGCCATTTTTTTCATTACTTTTTTCAACTATTTGATTT
Source organism: Cytophagales bacterium (assembly GCA_024643485.1). Taxonomy (GTDB): domain Bacteria; phylum Bacteroidota; class Bacteroidia; order Cytophagales; family Cyclobacteriaceae; genus JAHEMU01. The sequence goes on along the minus strand of JAHEMU010000029.1, from coordinate 7,425 downwards.
CTATAAAGAACGCCTAGGTTGAAATTAGCATTAAAATAATCAGGATCAATAGCTAATGCTTTTTTATAATGAACCATAGATTCATCAGGCTTTTCTAAATTATCCTTAATTACTCCAAGATTAAATTGTAATTCGGGGTTATTAGGCTCTCTTTTAGAGGTTTCCTCCAATTGGTTAACGGCTTCATCTACTCTATTTAATGCATATAAAGCTCTAAATTGCCATTCGCCAAGAACCTTTGAAGTAGGATTTACCTTTTTAGCAGTTTCGATAACTTTCAAAGCTCTTTCATGGTCCTTTTTAATATTAGAAATGATATATAATGCTCTGTCATATGCATCCATATCTGTTCCGCCATTTTCGATATATCCCATAAAGCTATTCAAGGATTTATCGTAATCTTCCAAAGTAAGAGAAACTAAGCCTCCATAGTAATAGGCAACGATTGAATCAGGCATTACTAATAAAGATTTATCGAAATCAATAACTGCTTGTTTTGGGTTACTCTCGAAGTTAGCCACACCTTTATTTATGTAATGTGCCCAGAAATTACCAACAATAATGGATTGTGGCGAAGGAATTCCACCTTCTGGAACGTAATATTCTTCGTTAGTTCCACCTTTTAATTCTGTTGTTTTTTTGAAAGCGTCCATAGCTAAGCTAATATCTCCCTCCTGATTACCAGCAGTATCAAGAGCAGCATATACTATCCCTTTTAGAAACCAAGTTCGACTTTTTGTACTTAATTTTTCGTCAGCACTACAAGCATCAATTACTTGTTTTGCAGTTGCAAGGTCATTTGCTTTTAAAGCATTTTCAGCCTGGGAGATTTTCGGCTTTTTTTGTGCAAAAGACACAGTTGCAGCCAATAGACCTATGATTAATAATCCCTTTTTCATGTTTAAATAGATTTAAAATTATTCATTGTTTTCGTTTGTTGCTTCACCATTTTCCAGATTTTCATCTGAAATATCAGAATCATCTTCTATTTCCATCATATTAATTTTTGCAACAGAAGTGATTTCATCATTTTCGTTTAATCGAATCAATTTGACTCCTTGGGTAGCTCTACCCATAATTCTCAAACTCTCCACTCTTAAACGAATAGTAATTCCAGATTTATTAATAATCATTAAATCATCTGTATCAACTACCTCTTTTATTGAAACCAATTTACCAGTCTTTTCGGTAACATTAATGGTTTTAACTCCTTTACCCCCTCGTTTGGTGATGCGGTAATCATCAATTGATGATCGTTTTCCAAATCCTTTTTCAGAAACAACCAAAAGTGCACTTTCCTCATTAGATACACATACCATGCCAATAACCCGATCTTCCTCACTTTCCAATCGAACGGCCCGTACTCCGGCAGCTGTTCTTCCCATCGGTCGAACATCCGATTCATTGAAATGAATGGCTTTTCCAGAACTTTTAGCAATGACGATATGGTTATCACCATTAGTTAATTTCACCTCTAATAACCTATCCCCTTCGCGAACTGTTATGGCATTAATACCGTTTGCTCTTGGTCTGCTATAAGCCTCTAGAGTAGTCTTTTTAATAATTCCTTTCTCAGTACACATGATAAGGTAATTATTATTAATGTAATCTTCATTGGTTAAATCCGCAACATTGATAACTGTCCTTACTTTATCACCTGGTTCTATATTGAGGATGTTTTGAATGGCTCTACCTTTCGAAGTTTTGCTTCCTTCTGGTAATCCCCACACTTTAATCCAATATACTTTACCAAACTCTGTAAATAAAAGTAGGTAATGGTGCGTATTTGCTACAAAAAGATGTTCTGTAAAGTCATCTTCTTTGGTACTTACTCCTTTAGAACCTACACCTCCTCTACCCTGAGAACGATATTCTGAAAGTTGAGTTCGTTTGATGTACCCACTGTGGGAAATGGTGATCACCATTTCTTCTCTAGGAATCATATCTTCATCCGTCAAATCCTCAGCAGCGTGAATTATTTCAGTTCTTCGTTTATCTCCAAACTTTTCGTTGATTTCATCTAGTTCTTCTTTGATGATATTCATACGAATTTCTTCACTACCTAAAATTTCCTTTAATCGGTCGATAAGGTCTTTAACTTCTTTATACTCATTCTGAATTTTATCGCGCTCCAAACCTGTTAAACGTTGTAGACGCATCTCCAAAATGGCTTTAGCCTGGATTTCGCTTAATCCAAATCGTTCAATTAAGCCACTTTTAGCTTCATCAGGATCTTTTGATTTTCTGATTAATTCGATAACCTCATCTAAATTATCTAGGGCTATTAAATATCCTTCAAGAATATGTGCTCTTTTCTCCGCTTCATTTAATTCATAAGTCGTTCTTCGAATTACCACATCATGACGATGCTCTACGAAAAAATGAATAAGTTCTTTAAGATTCAAGGTTTTTGGTCTTCCGCCAACCAATGCAACGTTATTCACCCCAAAACTAGACTGTAACTGGGTGTATTTAAAGAGATTATTTAATACAACATTTGAAACGGCATCTCTTCTCAATTCATAAACGATGCGCATACCTTGACGATCGGATTCATCGCGTATGGCACTTATTCCTTCTAATTTCTTATCGTTTACAAGGTCTGCAGTTTTTTTAATCATCGCAGCCTTATTTACTTGATAAGGTATTTCTGTTACGATAATTGCTTCCTTTCCTTTTAGCTCAACAATTTCCGCTTTCGCTCTCATGACCACTCTACCACGACCTGTTTCAAAAGCAGATCTAACGCCAGTATAGCCATAAATTAATCCACCTGTTGGAAAATCAGGAGCTAAAACGTATTCCATGAGTTCCGAAACAGTTATATCCCGGTTTTCTATATACGCTTTTACACCGCCAATTACTTCCGTTAAATTATGCGGAGCCATATTCGTGGCCATACCTACTGCAATACCTGAAGCACCGTTTACGAGTAGATTTGGGAACTTCCCTGGAAGTACTTTAGGTTCTTTTAATGAATCGTCAAAGTTTGCCTGAAAATCGACCGTATCTTTATTAATATCATTCAATAATTCCTCAGCAATTCTTTTAAGTCGCGCTTCAGTGTAACGCATCGCTGCAGGCGAATCTCCATCAACTGAACCAAAGTTTCCTTGCCCATCAACTAATGGATATCTCAAAGACCATTCTTGGGCCATACGAACCATGGTGTCGTAAACAGAAGAATCACCATGAGGGTGATATTTACCAAGTACTTCACCGACAATTCTTGCTGATTTTTTATGTGCTCTATTGTGGAGTACACCCAAATCAAGCATTCCGTATAAAACCCTACGATGAACTGGTTTTAAACCGTCTCGAACATCGGGAAGAGCACGCGAAATAATAACCGACATCGAATAGTCGATATAGGCCGCACGCATTTCATCTTCAATATTAATTGGGACTATATTTCCCCCTAAATTATCCTGAGTTTCTTCTGACATCAGTGCTTATTAAAAAAATAAAATAATCATTTATTTACAGACTGCAATTTAATCAAAAATTACCGTATACGACTAGTTTTTTCTACACAAAACATACTTTTTTTGAGTTAAAATTGCATAAAAAATTACCTGTTATTTCCCTATCAATAAGGATTAAGCTTTTTCTTGTTTTTTCGCTTGTATTTAAGCAATGTTGGATAGTTTTCTCCGTAATTTGGATTCTGCTTTTTCCACATCGGGTGCATCCTACTTCTGTATTCTCGATCCCCGTGTTGATGGTTCATTTGAATTTGGCAATTCTTAATAAAACATTTAGGTAATTCAGATAATCGGAATTGTAATCCGACACTTAAATTAGCTTGATTCGCTCTATGTTTAATTGAACCTGGGGCTGCAGGGAGTTGCATTGAATAATTCTTGAACTCAAAACTTCCACGTACATACGGACGGAAATACTCTGATAATTCCCATTCTATTCCGGCTCCAATGTTATAGGATAAGCTTCGATCCATGATACCCTGGTTAAACTTTTTCCCTGGCCTCCACCAACCTATCCGTGCATCACCTGAAAAGATAAAATCTTTATATCTATAAAAATTACCCCCAATTAATCCATAATATTTTTTCATAAATACTAGCCTTGGATCTGGTGGAAAAGTATTAATGCTATTTTCAAATCTGGTCGGATGGAAATCGCGAATTAATTGTGGTTCAAAACTCAACCCTGCTCCTACTTTAATCTGTCTTATTTTAACGAAAAGAGCTAAATTTAGAGGCACATTGATTGCCGAACTCTTTAGTTTAAGCTTGGTCGTATCAGTAAAAACGACAAAATCGGTACCGGTGGCATTCCAAGAAGCTTCTGGTATAACATCATTAAACCAATTAGAATATCCCGAATTAATGGCACCAGTTCCTGAATTATAATCGACTGGGTTAAATAACTTAACTCCATTAGCACCTGAATAAACAGCTAATCCGGTAGGTTTGGTTGCATAAAATGTATTCCCATACCCGATGGTAGTTTCAACATTAATTTTAGAGAGCCAAATCCTGATTTTTTTGTGCGGAATAGGCTCGTGATACCATCCTGGTGGTGTTTTTACTTGTGCAATTCCGCTTTGACTCCAAAGTAGAAAAATCAACCCAATCAGAGAAGTTTTGTATATACGATTAAAAAATAACTTCTGAACCTTCATAAATAAATTCAACTTATCTCACTCTAAATGTGGCAAGAAAAGCTTTAAAAACATTTAAATGATCTATTTCTAGAGTAGCACCTAATGATTTAAGTTTTTCAAATTCAACTGCAGAAATACCGTGTTCCTCAACAATTTCTGTATGGCCTTGTAAAAAATATGCACTCAAAAACCGTACTAGAATATAAGGAACAACCATTAACTCTCTCGCAAAGACCGCCAAAGTAATCTCTTCCCCTTCTTTAATTGTTGTTTCCACCTTACTTATATCAAAGGTTTTCGACATCACTCGTTTATTAAATGCTAAAAATGGTTCTTCCCAAATTTTAAAATCACTTATTAGGTATTTCATTCCATGAGCTACGGGGTCTTGCTTTAAAAAATAGCCTCCTTTACTCATTTTTCTCGCCATTTTGTTTAATGCCATTTCTTCGAACAAACTAACACTGCCATTGGCATAAGCTAGGCCAATAGCGGGAGTCATCAGAATTAATGATAAAAAATCATGAGTACTTATTTCAAGAAACTGGGCTTCTTTTAGTATAAATTCTTTCCTCATTGAATCTGCCGATTCATTTACTTCAGGAATGCTTAAAAAGGTTTCAACTTCGTATTCAGTAAACATTTTTTACTCCATTTGTTTTCTTAAATATACAATTATCCTTTTTAGTTTTGAAAATTATGTGCGATAAGGAACAAATATCTTCTTTCAAAGTTGAATTCCGACCTTTACATTTAGCAAACGCGAAGATAATGCATTTGGAACAGCTAAAAAATTATTATTAAAATCCTGAATCCAAGAATAGGTAAATGTGTTTTCTGTTCCTAAAACATTAAGTATTTCAGCGGTTATTCGAATGATTTGTTGAGGCTTAGTAATTTGTTTAGTAAAGCCTAAATCTAACCGTTTATAAGACTTACCTGTGAAAACCGTTCTGTATTGCAAATCACCTGGTGGACCAAAAGGCAATCCTGATCCGAATTGCAAATGAATATGAACACTCATTTCTGGGTTATTCGCAAAATGGTCCTGAAAATACATTCCCATGGTAAATCGTTGGTCTGAAGGCCTTCTAATATAGCCAATTTCATCATTTTCTAAATTTTCTTTTGTTGTGAGTACACTTAAAGAAAACCAACTTTCCGTACCTGAAATGAATTCACCTCCGAATCTACTCTCAACCCCTCCAGCATAAGCTTTCGCCCCTATTTCGGGTAAATATCGAATACTCAAATTGTCAATATCATAAGGAATTACATGGTTCATATATTTAACAAACATTTCTGAATGCCAATTAAACTCCCTATCCCAAATCGTTAAATTTTTATTTATACCTGACACGAATTGAATGGATGATTGAGCCTTTATATTATTATTTAAATCACCACTTAAATCCCTGATTTCTCTATAAAATAAAGGTTGGTAATGTACCCCTGATGCAAAATGAATGGAATAATTATCTTTTAATTTTTTACTGAATTGAATTCTTGGTTCGACTAAAAATTGATTGGTCAATGAGGCATAATTCAATCGTAAACCCACCTTTAACCTGTTTACATAATTCCAGTTTCTTTCATTTTGAGCAAATAACACCACATTGGAATGTGATAATTTATTATTTGCGTACCTAAATTCGGTTTCTGTAATATATCCAACTGAATCAATAAAACTATATTCATTTAATTGATCGTCAATCTCAAGTCTATTAAGTTCTAAACCATACTCCCAAATGTTATTGTCGCTCGGAGTTTGTATAACAGAAACTTTTGCATCAATAATGGAAGATAAAAGCCGATTTCTCGCTGATTCAAAATTACTTCCTATCCCGCGAGTTATTAAACATTCATTAAAATTGGAGGAAGCGGGATTTTTATCAATATCACATAATCGATATCCACCTTCAAGCGTTCGCAATTCTTGTTCTTTTGAATTTACTACCGATAGTAAATAGTGTATTCTTAAATTCCTATTAACATTTTGTGTAAGTTTTAATGCTGACTGGTAGGTATTGTAATTCATTTGATCTTCACCATCAAAACCTACATAAACTCTTAATGATTGATTAAATGTACCGAAATCGGTTGTTCGGTTTTCAGGCTTTACCAAATACTTATTACGGGAAAAATTCGTCAGCCACTGCAGTTCTAATTTATCATTTATTTGATGAATCATTAACGTCTGAAAATCAGTGAAATTTGGAAAATATTGTCCTTGAGTTTCAAGTGTATTTAACAAATAACGAGTGTTTTTATGTCTGAATCCTAAGATTAATGCCGTCTTATCCTTTTTTATTTTCGCTAGCACATTACCGCCTAAAATTCCAATTTCAGCTTGAACTGATGATGAATCTGGTATTCCATATTCTACTTCGAGCACTGAACTTAATTTACCACCGTATTTAGCTTGCCAACCGCCGGTATAAAAATTCACTTTAGACACAAATTCAGGAATAATAAAACTTAGGCCTTCTTGTTGCCCGTTAGAAATTAAAAATGGTCGGTAAACAGGTATATCATTTACCAAAACTAAATTTTCATCCAAATTCCCTCCCCGAACAGAGTATGAAGAAGTGAGTTCATTGTTTGATACGACCCCTGGGATGGTTTTAAGTAAATAATTAAAATCATTGGAAGGAGATGGAAATAATGTGAACGCTTTAGGAGATATTTTTATTAAACCTGCTTCCGCTTCTAAATCGGTGTCTTTTATCTCAATTTCTGTTAAATACTCCGCTTTTGATTCAAGTACAACTTCAATATGACCGAAAATCTCATTTAAG
>JAHEMU010000318.1 GCA_024643485.1 Cytophagales bacterium | reverse complement strand
TAAAATCTCAGTTGATGTTGAAAGATCCTCAAATCGTGGAGCAGATCTGTGAATGGGTAACCCACCTTGATCTTTAGGTTGAGGAATACCATCAATTGCTTTTCCTACCACATTGAACAATCGCCCATTGATTTCATCACCAATAGGCATCTGAATTGAGTCTCCTGAATCAACTACGTCCATTCCTCTACTCAATCCTTCTGTACCGTCCATCGCAATGGTTCGCACTCGGTCTTCACCCAAATGTTGTTGACACTCTAGTACAACTACCTGACCGTCTGGTCGAGTTACTTCCAAGGCATCCAGGATGTTGGGGAGTCTTGATCCCTCCGCTTCGAATGAAACGTCAACAACCGGCCCGATAACTTGTGTTATTTTACCAATGTTTGCCATTTATTTTTTTACCTTTTCTTTTAAAAAAACGATCGCCTTTTATTTGCGACTGCAAAGGTAGTCTTTAATTTCTTTTAACCAAAGTAGAATAGAGAAATCATACCTGATTTTCTGTCGCAGAACGTAAGCTTATCCGAAATGTTGTACCGACGTTTTCTTCTGAGATCTTCACATAAATCCGACCAAAATGATAGTGATCAATAATTCGCTTAGCCAAGGCGAGTCCTAAGCCCCATCCTCGTTGCTTGGTGGTAAATCCTGGCTGAAATACTTTGTTAATATTTTGCTTACTAATTCCCTTGCCGTTATCAACAATGTCAATAATTACCCTATTTTCACTACCCCGTAATAAATGAATATCGATTTTGCCGATCCCACCCATCGCATCAACAGCGTTTTTTATTAAATTCTCAAGCACCCACTCGAAAAGGGAAGGATTTACATAGGCTAAAATATTGTCTGTAATAGCATGTACTTTTAATTCTACTTTTGAACTGATACGAGGCCGCAAGTACATTAATGCATTATTTATCAAAAGATTCATGTTTTCAACTTTCAAAGTAGGTACACTTCCTATGTTGCTGAATCGCTCGGTAATTAATTGAAGTCGCTTGATGTCCTTGTTTAATTCATAATCGATTTTCTGCTCCCGTATCTCGGGCATTTCCTTTAAAATCTCTAGCCACGCCATAAGGGAGGAGATAGGCGTGCCTAATTGATGGGCAGTTTCTTTCGCAAGTCCCACCCATACCTTATTCTGTTCAGCCATACGGCTATAATTCACTGCCAGATAGGCGATAAATCCAATAATCGCGATAATTGACAATTGAACGTAAGGGTAATAGGTTAATTGAACCAGTAAAAAACTGTCGTTATAATTTACGTATCCATAAATAATATTATGTCCATAACCATCGTCTACCGTCACAGGAATGGGAGGGTACGACTCCCGCATTTCTTTTAAACGTTTATATAGCCGGGCTTGTACCTGATCAATTGTCAGTTTGGTTGAATCAATCTTGATGTTTCGAAAATCGGTAATATTTCCACGATTATCGGTTAAAATGGTCGGGATTGACTTATTCTCAAATAATATTTTATCAGTAATAAAATAAATATTGCTTCCGGAGGTCTCATTAATGGTGTACTCAAGCGTTTTTGCAAATAATTCAATTTGTTGCCGCTCGCGCTCACTTAGCTGTCCTACCAAATAATTGGTATAAATAATAGTCCCAATACTAATTAAAACCGCAACAGAAATAATGCTCCACTTTAGTCTGGTGCGATCATCGTAATATCCTAATGATTTTTCCTTTTTGGCCACGATTTATAAATTCTATGGCTGCTAATATAATTGTTTTTTACAGGAATGCAGGAAATTTATAACGCTAGTTATTTTGAGTAAACCATTTGAATAATACTTTATAATTCACTTTAGCACCATGGGTTAGAATTCCAATTCGATATATCCTTCCTGCAACCCATGAAGTAAAAAAGAATCCCCCTACTAGTAACACCATCGATAGGGCCATTTGCCAAAGAGGCGGCATCCCAAAGCCCATTCTTCCCATCATGGCAACAGGTGATGTAAAAGGTATTATAGAGAGCCAAAATGCCATATTCCCATCCGGATTTTGAAGTACAATCGAAAGACCCATGATGGAAGCTATTAACGGTAATGTTACAGGTAACGTGAATTGCTGTGCTTCGGCCTGGCTATCAACCGCTGAACCCACTGCAGCAAATAAGGCTCCATAAAGGAAGTAACCCCCGATAAAATAAAACAGAAAGGTAAAAATTAAAGGTAAAAACTCAATCGACTGAAGCATTCCAACAATCGCCACACCTTCACTTTGACTAGGCGCATTTTGATTCATTGAAGCCGGATCTATCCCTAAAAAACCGAATATAACCGATGAAACTGCGAAAATTAAAATAATCCATAAAACAAATTGAGTGAGTCCAACTGAAGCAATTCCAATAACCTTACCCATCATCAATTGAAATGGCTTCACTGAAGCTAAAATCACTTCCACAATTTTATTGGTCTTTTCCTCCAATACTCCATTCATTACTTGAGCACCGTATATAAAAATGAACATATAAATAAGAAAGCCTGAAAAATAACCTATAGCAAATGAGAGCCCTGAACTACTACTTTTTTCAGCTACTACGTCGAATGTATTTAATGTAACAGATGGCCTCAAGGCGTCAATAGTTTCCTGAGAAACACTTAACCGTTCAATATTTAGCTCTCTTAACCGATCCCTTATGTTATTTTCCATATTGGATTTTTCAGCAAGCGATAAACTCGATTTTGAGAATAGCGTAAATAAACCTTTCTCAGGATTATCGTACGAAAGCATGCCGTAATGTTCGCTAGCTTTAAAGGATTCTATTACGGTAGTACTATCTCCTGTTACTGTAGTAAAATCGAATTTATCATTATTCGTTAATTTGAGCGTATTTGTTTTATCGTACACTTCGATAACGCGTTTTCCCATGCTCGCCTCATCCTTTATTCCCAAATAAATAACTCCTCCAATAATTGAAGGAAATAGGATGGGCATTAGTAAAGTGGCAATTAAAAAGCTTCTTTTTTTAACGCGTTGGATATATTCTCGTTGAATTATTAATAATATCTTATTCATGATTCTGTTGTCAATCGGATGAAAATGTCATTTACACTTGGAATTTTCTCCCTAAAGGAAACTAACTCACATTGATCAATTACCTCTTTTATTAGATCATTTTTAGAAATGCCTTCTTTAAGTTTTACATCTGTGAGGGTTGTTCCTTCATCACTAACCTTGGAAGCAATAAAGTTAAAAGTACTGGCGTTTTCGGCGAGATTTCCACTATGCTGGATTTCAAACACATCATTTCTAAATTGATTCTTGATCTCAGTTTTGCCGCCTGACAAAATTACTGAAGACCGGTGTATAAGAGAAAAATGGTCACATAGTTCTTCCACCGACTCCATTCGATGAGTACTAAACAAAATAGTACTTCCTCTTTCCCTTAATCCTAATATCTCATCTTTTATTAAGAGGGCATTAACGGGGTCAAATCCACTAAATGGCTCATCTAAAATGATGATTTTCGGCTCATTAATGACGGTTCCAATAAATTGAATCTTTTGCGCCATCCCTTTTGATAAATCCTCTATTTTAGCATTTAACCAACCATCAATTCCCAACCTACTGGTCCAAGTTTTTATCCGGGAAATACACTCTTTTTTGGTTAAACCACGTAACT
>JAHEMU010000317.1 GCA_024643485.1 Cytophagales bacterium | reverse complement strand
GTAGGAGATACCCTTTCAATATTTTCTAAAAAAAAAGGCGATTGAAACAATCGCCTTTTTTTGTGAACCTGAAGGGAGTCGAACCCCTAACCTCCTGATCCGTAGTCAAGTGCTCTATCCAGTTAAGCTACAGGTCCATTTCGGAGTGCAAATGTAAACATATTTTCATTTCTCAAAAAACCTTCACGTAAAAAGAATTTATATTTCCAATCTTTTTTTTCAAATTCATTGTACTTTTTATATTTTATATATAATATTTCTATATTTGAATTGTGAATCAAGCCCTTAAAAATTTATTAGTCATTGATATTGAAACCGTTTCTTCCGTTGCGGAATTTGGCGACTTACCTGAGCGAATTCAATCTCTTTGGACTCATAAAGCTTCTTTTCTTAAAAATGAAGAAGCCCTTTCCGTCAGTGATTTATACACTTCCAAAGCTGGTATTTATGCGGAATTTGGAAAAGTCATTTGCATCGGTATGGGTTTTTTTCACCCAGGAGAAAATGGCAATTGTCTGCGTGTGAAATCAATTCAACATGATAATGAAGCCGAGTTGCTAGCAGAATTCGCTGAAATTATTAAAAAGTTTGGGGATGACCTGATGCTTTGTGCACATAATGGAAAGGAGTTCGATTATCCCTACCTCGGACGTCGGTTTTTAATTAATGATTTACCTCTTCCCGATGTGTTGAATTTATCCGGGAAAAAACCTTGGGAAGTGAACTTGAAAGATACCATGGAACTTTGGAAGTTCGGAGATTACAAAAATTACACCTCCCTTGATTTACTGGCTTCCATCTTCGATATCCCATCGAGTAAAGTAGAAATGACTGGGGCAGATGTGGGGAGAGTATATTATCAAGACCATGATTTAGAAAAAATTGCCCGCTATTGCCGGCTTGATGTGGCAGTAACTGCCCAACTTTATTTGCGATTAAATCAGCAACCCATTATTCCTGAAGAACGCGTTTCATTCATCGAATAAAAAAATAGGTACCCGCCATGGATTTCCATGCCAAGTACCTATCCATATTAACACAATAATTTCCTGCTTAGAATCTTTCCGTTCCTGCAAAAAAGAAATTACCTTCTATTTGAGCATTTTCATCAGAATCAGAGCCGTGAATCGCATTTGCCTCGATAGATTTCGCAAATAAATTTCGGATGGTTCCCACTGCAGCTTTAGTTGGATCAGTAGCACCGATTAAGGTTCTGAAGTCTTCAACTGCATTGTCTTTCTCAAGAATCATAGGAATTATAGCCCCTGAAGACATATAAGCGCACAAATCATTATAAAAAGGTCGTTCGCTGTGAACCGCATAAAACTCTCCCGCACGCTCCTGAGTTAATTTTGTTTTTTTCATTGCTACAATTCTGAAACCAGCTTCCTGGATCATTTTAATAATAGCACCTGCATTTCCGGCATTCACTGCATCCGGCTTGATCATAGTAAATGTGAATTTTCCTGACATGATGATCTGTTTATTGTTAAAATTGACGCAAAATTAACGGAATATTTTGTAATTACCGCCCTGCATCATTAAATATCGAAAACGAGAATGCATGTATTTCCATTGTAAATGAGCAATATTATTACCAAATTTGCGCCCTTATATGTATCACTAAGCAATTTGGTGTGGTTTTAAACGAAACGAAAATACTTGAAAACTGGTTAGAGGGACGAAAAAAAGTCGTTATTACCACTCATCAGAAACCCGATGCAGACGCACTTGGTTCTTCTCTTGCACTGGCTAATTACTTAATAAAGTACGGCCATGATGTATTGGTAATAAGCCCAACTGATTACCCGTCTTTTCTAGACTGGATGCCAGGCTCGGAAAATGTAGTGATTTATTCAGATACGCTTAAGGATCAAATTAAGCAATCGGTTATCACGGCAGATCTTATCTTTTGCCTTGATTTTTCGAGTTTGAATCGAATCAAGGAGGTGGGTGAATTTGTGAAAATTGCTCCAGGTAAAAAAATATTGATCGATCACCACATGGAACCCGAACAATTTGCCGACTTCAGCCGATGGTCTACAAAGGCAGCCGCAACTTGTGAATTGGTTTTTGAATTAATGGCGGACATGGGTCGGTCAGAATTTATTGATCAAGGGATAGCAAATTGTTTATATGCGGGTATAATGACCGACACAGGTAATTTTAAGCACCCTAATGTCACCAAAAATGTCTTTCGTATTTGCTCTGAATTAGTGGAGTACGGCGCAGATACCGGGTACGTTGCTCGAAATATATATGACACCAACACAGTAAATCGGCTGCATTTGCTCGGCTATAGCCTGAAAGAGAAATTGATCGTGCACCCCGAACTCGAGATGGCCTACATCGCTCTAACCAAAAAAGAACTCAATCAATTTCATTATCAAACAGGCGACACAGAAGGAATAGTGAATTATGCCTTATCAATACAAGGTATAAGGGTCGCCGCACTTTTCACTGACAGAAATGAAATGATTAAAATCTCTTTTCGATCATCTGGAAATTATTCTGTGAATCAACTGGCTCGAGATCATTTTAATGGAGGTGGACATAAAAACGCATCAGGCGGACAATCTAATTTAACCTTAGAAGAAACAGTAGAAAAATTTATAAAAGTAATCACCGAAACAAAATATTAAATTAAATAAACATGTTGAAACAATTAGCATTTGTACTTTTAGGATTTGGAATCCTAAGTTGTTCCGCAAAACAGGATTTAAAAACCTCAGTTTCCGGAAATTATCAATTTATTGTAGCTCACGACGCTGAAGGCGAGGTCATTCAAGAAGGCGAAATCGTTGTTGCTACCCTAATCGGAAAAGACAATAACGATTCAGTTCGTTATGACATCTACCCTCTATTAACTAAAAAAGATACCGCTCTTTGGAATAAAGGCGAGAATGGAATGTATGAAATATTCAATGATGTTTCGGCTGGTGACAGTCTTATCTTTACCATCTCTGCTGAAAAATTCTTTACTCAAACTGCGCGAGCAATCGCTCCTGAATGGGTTGCTAAAGACAGTGTGACTGAATTTACTTTTTATGTAAGAATTGACCATGTATTTACCATGGAAGAGTATCAAGCGTTCATGCAAGAAGAGCAATCGAAAAAAATGAAAGAAATGCTTGAGGAAGAAGCTGCAAACGCTCCAGCAGTTGCTGCCGAAAATGAATCTCAAATTCTAGAATATTTACAAGCAAATAATATTCAAGCAACTAAAGATGAAAGTGGCATGTATTATGTTATTACACAGCCTGGAACAGGAAACAATATTGTTGGTGGTAATGGCGTTGTTGCTAATTATACTGGCTATATGTTAGACGGCACGTATTTTGATACAAGTATCGAAGAAGCGGCTAAAAATAATGGCGTTTATCAAGAAGGTCGTCCTTATGAGCCGTTTGAATTCGTTGTCGATGAGTCTGCAGTGATTCAAGGATGGCATTTAGGATTCAAGTTGTTAAATAAAGGAGCAAAAGCTACTTTATTTATTCCTAGTTCATTAGGATGGGGATCACAAGGAAGCGGCCCAGTTATTAAACCCAACGCAGTAACTGTTTTTGAAGTAGAAGTAATAGACGTTAAATAATGAAAAAATTAATATACCTTTTGCTTATTTCCGCAGCAATGGTGAGTTGTAAGGAAGATA
>JAHEMU010000316.1 GCA_024643485.1 Cytophagales bacterium | reverse complement strand
ATTTGATGAAATTAGAGATAACGTACCTCCAGAAATTCTGAAAATTGCTCTAAAAACATTGGATATCCATTCAAGAATCAATGGTCAGTTTGGAAGATTTGAATTTAGAGTTCGGAAATCTGGCAACAAATACGTCATTGATACCCCCCTTCATTTAACAGGAAATATAGGATTGGAAGTAATGGGGCATGATCGCTTGACCGATTCTTCCAATAAATGTGGAATAAGCACACTTGAGCTATTTCAGGACGGCACATTGAAATATAATGGTCATATAGACAAACTAGACTTCGCCAAATCGAAGTCTATATACGCTTATTTTAATTATCCTGAAAGAGTAGCAACTGGTGATCGATATCATAAACTGTACATTGACGATGGAAATGATCTTGATTTCTATAGCGACAAACGTTTAACCGGTGTTCTGAATTTTAAAGGTTCATCGACTGTCTTAGCAAAATTTGGCGATCCTTATGGTAATTCTGTTTCATTAGAATTCACTTCATCAGAAAAGCAGATTACTACCACATCTATCGCCAACAAATCTGGAATAAATTATATTGATAACACACTTGTATTTACTGGGTTAAAAAAGACAAGTACTGAAAAAAACGCATTGAAACTGTATAAAAATGGGCAATATGATACCATTTCATCCACTTATTCAAACAGTGTTAGGGAGGTTTTTCTTTATGATTTGAGAAAAAACCTGCCTGATTCAATAGTATATCGGGACCAAACCTCCACTACTTATTTATCTGGCCTGGTGCCTCCAAAAACCAATTACAGTTTTTACAATGAGTATTTTAATTTGAAATTCAGCAAGGAGGACTTATTTGATACTCTTTATCTTGAAACTAGCTATGAGGTAAATAAACAAGGATTAGAAATCTTCAAATTTGGAAATACAGATATAGCAATCAATAAGTCAATACAAGTGGAATTATTTCCACACCATACATACGAAGGAGATAAATGGAGTACATATGCCCTCGATAATAATGGTTCACTCTATTATATTGGCGGAAAATGGGAGCACAATAAAGTCATTTTCAACACCTCCTATTTTGGTAAATTTACCATTGCATCTGATAGCATTCCTCCCAAAATCACCCCCCTTACATTAAGTTCAACCAGAGTGTCTTTTAGGATTTCTGACAATCTAAGCGGCATCAACGATATCAACTTAACCATAGACGGAAGGTGGATTCTCACTTACTACGATGCCAAAAACAATAGAATCTGGTCCGTATTACCTCCCGATTTAAAAACAATGCACGGCGAATTATTGTTAACTTTGAGTGACAATGAAAACAACGTAGCAACTTATAAAACAAAACTATAACGAGATGTCATTAAAAGCAGGAGATTTAGCCCCCGATTTCACCGTGAACGATCAAAACGGATCGCCCGTTACTTTATCATCGTTTAAAGGAAAAAAAGTAGTGTTATTTTTCTATCCTAAAGACAATACCCCGGGATGTACTGCAGAAGCATGTAATTTGCGTGATAATCACACGGATCTTCTTAAAAAGGGATATGTAGTCTTGGGAATTAGTTCTGATAATGAAAAATCACACTTGAAATTTATTGAAAAACAATCCTTACCTTTTACTTTATTGGCAGATACCGAAAAAGAAGTTCACCATAAATACGGGACATGGATTGAAAAAAGTATGTACGGTAGAAAATATATGGGTACTAATCGCGTTACTTTTATAATCGATGAAGAAGGTAAAATAGAAAATATCATCGATAAAGTTAAAACCAAAGATCATACTGCTCAGATTTTTGGTAATTAATCTCTTTATGATCAGAAGGAACTAGAAATTAAATTTAGTTTTCCTTCTGATCTTTTTTTATTCATTTATCCCACTCCCACTAGGATGTCAGCCAAACATTTTGATTACGTAATTATTGGAGCAGGAGCCGCAGGTCTTCAGCTCGCGTTATCGATGGGAGAAGACGCCTGGTTCAAAGACAAATCAATTCTTATTTTAGATCCTGACAAAAAAAAGGAAAACGATAAAACATGGTGTTTTTGGCAAAAAGAGAAGGGTAAATTTGAGTCAATTGTGCATAAATCCTGGCCAAAAGCTATATTTCATTCCAATTCAAAGTCAATTCCATTAGAAATGAATGGATTTCAATACGATATGTTGAAGTCCATCGATTTTTATAATTACGCTTTTCGCCAACTTCAAATGATGCCAAATGTTCAACACCTCCCATTAGAAGTGGCATCAGTAACCGACCTAAATATCATACATACTAGCTCTTCTGATAATCAAACTTTTTCCGCCACTCAAATTTTTGACTCTAGAGTGGATGAAGAATTTTATCACGACAAAAGATCGACTAAACTCTTGCAACATTTTCTGGGTTGGGAAATACAAATTGAGGAAGACCACTTCGATCCGAATGAATTCACGATGATGGATTACCGCGAAAGAGACCCAGAAACAACAAGTTTCACTTATGTCTTGCCCTTTTCCACCAAACACGCGTTGGTGGAGTTTACCGTATTTTCAGCTGAGTTATTTGACCAAAATAAATACGAGCACTACCTTGAAAATTATATCAAAAAAGTTTTAAATATTACAAAATACCGAATTATTGAGACTGAAAAAGGAGTTATTCCAATGTCTGATTTTCCGTTTCAAAAGAAAAACCGACCGGGTTATATGAAAATTGGTACTGGCGGTGGATGGGTGAAACCCAGTAGTGGCTATTCATTCAAATCTTCTGAAATGTTTATTGAAAAAGTAATTCAGAATCTCAAAAACAATAAATTAGCTCATCATTCCATTTTCAATAAAAGAAACCGATTTTTAGATGCTATATTCCTAAAAGTGTTATCCGATAACAATTCAAATGGGGAATTGTATTTTGAAACGATGTATCAAAAGAATCCAGCATCCAGGATTTTTAGATTTTTGGACGAGAAAACATCTTTTATTGAAGAATTGAAGATTTTGTCAAAATTCGCAAGTAACAAGCAGTTCTTGCTTTCTTTTTTCAAACAATTATTAACATAATTAGTTAATTCTGCTCAAACTTCTTCGGGGCATATAAAAAGCCAAACGCCTCACCATCCTCTTTTGTGTGCTTTTTATGATGTATATAATGAGCGTCTATCATTCTTTGAAGGTATTTACTTCTTTTCTTTGGACGCCATTTAATACGCTGATGCACGATTACATCGTGGAATAAAAAATAAAACAAACCATAACCAGCTATCCCAAAACCCACAGAAACCAAATACATATTACCCCAAGCATTAAAAAACAGCAACAAAAAGCTTGGAACTGCAAAAATCAAAGCAAATAAATCATTTAATTCTAAGGTGTGAGGGTGCACTTTGTGATGGGATTTATGCCATCTCCATAGAAAACCATGCATAATGTATTTATGAGTGAACCAAGCCACTCCTTCCATAAATAAAAAGGTTACGGTAAACAGTATAACACATAAAACAATTGTACCAATGCTCATCATCATTCTTTACTTATCAATTTTAATATTATAACACCAATTTGCTCGGTATGTTTATCCCCCATGATCTATTGAGTAGATTTTTTTATTAAGCTGTTTATTCCGGAAGTTTAAATTCAGGATTATAAATGATGCCTATCACATTACCCCACGGATCGTACACACTTGCCACCATCA
>JAHEMU010000315.1 GCA_024643485.1 Cytophagales bacterium | reverse complement strand
GTTAAAAGCAAACCAGAATAAAAATAAGTTTGAAATACAGAAAGCTGTTCTCAATTATCAGAAAAATATTTTGATTTCAGATTATGTGAGTTTATCAACCACAATGGAATTGTATAAAGAACTTGTGCCTCTTTCTAAAACACGATTTACAAAAAAGAAGAACTACCTCCGGTTATTGAACCTTACCAATAGCATGTACCATAAACACGAGCCTCTATTTTTAATCGACGGTTTGTTAGTGACAGATTTTAATCAATTATTAGCGCTCGATATTAATGAAATAAATACTCTATATATTGAATATACCCCAATGAATAGGGGGTTACTTAGCCAATACGGTAGGTTTGCATCGTTTGGAATTTTGAATGTCAGAACGAACTCCTACAATTACATCCCACAAGGTACAGTCATGTATTCATGGAAAGGATATGAAGTAATTGCTAATCAAAATTGAATAATTAGCATTAAGGAATGAAAATTGCTTTGAACCCTTTAAATTAGTGTCCTAATTTAAATTGCAATGATCGTAGTTACAGGAGCAGCAGGGTTTATTGGCAGCGCATTAATAGGCGGATTGAATTCTGCCGGATACCATTCCATTGTTGCCGTGGATGATTTCAGTTACCCAGAAAAGAATAAAAACCTTGAGAACAAAAGTATTTTATATCAGGTTGAACGACTGGTTTTTGAAAAATGGTTAAATAAACATTACGAGGAAGTGGAATTTATCTTTCACTTAGGTGCCCGCACCGACACCGCAGAGTTTGATATCGCCCTGTTAAATACCTTGAATACAGAGTATAGCAAGATGATTTGGCGAGCATGCGTTAACTACCAAATTCCGCTAGTATATGCTTCATCTGCCGCAACCTATGGTGGTGGTGAAAATGGTTATGACGACAACGAGGCAACCATATCGACTTTAACCCCACTTAATCCATACGGTGATTCCAAGCAAGAATTTGATTTATGGGCCCTTTCAGAGGGTAAAAAGCCATTTTTTTGGGCTGGGTTGAAATTTTTCAATGTTTATGGTCCGAATGAGTATCACAAAGGAAGGATGGCTTCGGTTATTTTACATGCCTTTCGTCAAATTAAGCAATCAGGTAAAATGAATCTTTTCCGTTCACACCATCCCGATTTCAAGGATGGTGAACAAATGCGAGATTTCGTGTATGTTAAAGATGTATTGAAAGTTTGTATATGGTTGATGGAGGAAAGAAAAACCAGTGGTATTTACAACCTAGGTTCAGGTAAAGCTCGGACATTTAAAGATCTAGTAAAGAATGTATTCATTTCTTTGAAATTACCTGAAGATATCTCTTTCATAGATACTCCTATTGACATCCGTGATAAGTACCAATATTTTACAGAAGCGTCGATGGATAAGCTCAAAAAAAGTGGGTATCCATATGAATTTACAGCATTGGAAGAGGGAGTGAAGGATTATTGTGAATACTTAATATTAAAAAGGTATCTCTAAAATTTAAAATATTTAAAAAAATTGAAATAAAAAAAGCTTCTCGAAACCGAGAAGCTTTTTTATTTATGAATTTACTTTAATTAAATTTTGGTGAATTTCACTACAAAATCATAATTATCACAATCACAATCGTGATTTTCAAATTCCTGTAAAGTTAAAGTAAATGTTCCATCGTTAGATAGAATAGGATCAATTGCATCTGGTCCTGTTGAACCTTGAGTTACATTTATTCCTCCACCACAACTTGCATTAAGTGCAAATGCCTGGCTTAAAGAAACTTCAGTACAAACAAAATTTAACTGAGCAGAAGGTGCATAAGTAAAGCCAAATGCCCATCCAGCAATTCGTTGAGCAGTTCCGTTCGCATCAACTGCAGTAAGTTTCCTTAAAGTAGTTGAATTAGCGACTAATTCTAATTTAAAATTAGGTAATGCACCAGATCCCCAAGCAGGAGTACCATAACAGTTATTTGTAGGCACACCCACATATTCTGCCATATAAGTACCCACATATTCAGTATCCTTAAGTGGACAAGTGAAATAACAATCCTGTCTGAAATATCCGCCAAAAGCAGAACCCCTTACTGGAGCTGTAGAATTATCATATCCAAAACGATAACCCTTGTCAGTTTCAATTATTCCATTAAATCTAAAGAAATCACCTGCAGCTAAACTAGCTTCAGTTACATTAAGCGTAGCTGCTGCATCTGCTACTGAAATGGTAACATCTACTGAAGGTAAACCATTACCATTTTTAACAAACTGTGATTTATCAATGGTTTGATGAAGTTTAGATTCTCCATATGAATTAGTACCCTTATCGTACATTTGAATCCATACTTCGTATTTCTCTATATCTACACCGTCTTTGTCAGAAACAAATTCGACACCATAAGAATAGTTTGAGTTTGGCAAATCATTCAAATCGAATTCAGTATTCGATACGCTTACACCTCTTACATACGCACCTAAATCAACGGAATCCAATGTTAAAAGTGGTCCAAGATCCGGGTCAGCACAAGAGAATATAAACATCAGAGCTAACATAGATAGGCCGCTCTTTTTTATATTAAAATTTATCATAATATATCAATTATTTAAATTGTCAATTATTTAACTGAAGTTGAAGGTGTATTATCCCAGAAAATTTTGTCAGTCATCGATTTTTGCGTAGCAAATTGATTTCTATCAACAAAGTTAGTAGGATAATAGGCAGACCAAATAAAAGTACCTGGGTTCACTTCAATCATTGGTTGAACATCGCTAGGATAACCAGTTCTTCTTAGGTTATTATACGCTTCCAACCCATTTCCCCAAAGAGCTTTATGATATTCCTTCATAATAATATTCAACTTCGCAGCATTTGTACCTGCAGCATCATACGCGGCTAACAATTCAGCTAAGTAAGTTGCCTTAAGTCCAGAAAGAGGATCCAAATATGCTTTTTTAACTGTAATATCATTTTGTTGAGGATCTTTACCAATAACTTTAGTTCCATCAACTAAATCTTTGAAACTAAATACTTTATCCATTGATGCGCCTACGCCATCTTCTAATAGATCACGTGCATTTTCCCCAGTAGAAGCTGTTAAAGCTGCTTCTGCTCGCATAAAGAATACAAATGATGAAGTCATAATAGGATTAATTCCTTTACCTAGACCACCGGTTGTTCCTGCTTTTTGAGAATCACCGCCTTTACCATCGTCAAAGTTACCTCCAGATGGATATGTACCGAATACAGTACGAATTGGGCCATCTGGTGGAATACCCTCATTATTACCATGATCTCTACCGAAGTATCCATCGAAACGAGCTACACAGAAACACATATCAGGATCAACGTTAGAATAATGGGCAGGTGTATCACTTGGGCCATCAACAGGCTCAGCCGTTAAATAGCAATCCCATACGGTAGCATCTTCATCACTTAAGTCAGTATCTTGTCTAAAGAAGTAAAAACGCACACGAGGATCATCAATAGAGAACTTATTCCCTTCTTTTAACATTGTCCACATATAATAATTTGACATATATGTACCATCAGAAGTTTCATAAGAATCATTGTAATCTGGGTGACGATTATTTGGATTACTTCTGTTATCCCCATAACGGAAAACGAAATCCTCCGCAGGTGTATCTATAACATTTTCATTATCCAATATTTGCTTAATCTTAGTTCCTGCAGAAGCATCTACCAATCTAGTATTGTTATAGATTCTCAATTTCAATGTATTT